>JACQAG010000038.1 GCA_016195085.1 Pseudomonadota bacterium
GCAGACCCGCAAAGATGCTATCGAGGTGGCGCATGCCCGGCTTCCCTTCTGAGTCTCGACAACCAGAAGGTACCCGGCAATCGCAGGGTTTGCCGGGCATGCGCCTGCGACCAATCGACTCATTCCCCGGACACCCGTGCACGCGTCGCGTGGGGGAGGGTCGGGGTGGGGGCAATCATCCCTTGGGCACGATCCCCTGCTGGATCAGCTTTGTCTTCATGCGCTCGCAGGCGCCGGTCAGCGCCGCCGCCAGCACCGGCTCGATGCTCTTGTGGCCGGCCTCGAGCACGCTCACGAACTCGGCCTCGGGCCACGCCTGAGAGAGCTTCCAGGCAATGAGCGGCCGGGTGGTCACATCGTAGCGGCCCTGTACGATGATGCCGGGAAGCGCTCTGAGCTTGTCGATGCCCGCCATGATCCAACCCGGGGGCACGAAGAACTTGTTGACGCCGTAATGGGTCCAGAAACGACCCAGCGGCATGCATGCGGCGGGCTCCAGCATGGCGGCGAGCGCGCTTGGATCCTCGCGGAAGGGGGTGGTGAAGCAGCTGTAGGTGGCGAGCGTGATTGCGGCCGGCATATGCACGGCCGGATCGGGAGAGATGAGCCGCTTGTGATAGGCCGTCAGCAGGTCGCCCTGCTCGGCTTGCGGAATGAAGGCAGCCAGCGCATGCCAGCGCTCGGGGAAGAAGTTCTTTTGCCCCCGCCACCACCAGTCGACCTCGTCATCGCCCCCGGTGAAGATGCCCCTGACAATGATGCCGTAGCAGCGCTCGGGGTGCGCCTGACCATAGGCGAGCGAGGTGAAGCTGCTCCAGGAGCCGCCGGTGATGAGCCATTTCTCGATGCCGAGATGGCGCCGCAAGGCCTCGTAGTCGGCCAGCACGTGCTGGGTGGTGTTGTTCTTGAGCTCGGCATTGGGCGTGGATTTGCCCGCGCCGCGCTGGTCGAACATGATGATGTCGAAAAACGCCGGATCGAAGGTGCGCCGATTGGCCGGGGCGGTTCGCCCGCCGGGCCCGCCATGGGTGTAGATGACCGGCACGCCCTTTGGATTGCCGGAGCGCTCCCAGTAGAGCGTGTGGATGTCGTCCACCTTCAGCATGCCGGTCGTGTGCGGTTCGATCTCGGGAAAGATCGACGGCGTGGTCATCTACTTCCTCACAGGCTGGTCATGCGCATATGAAAACCCTCACCCGCCTCGCTTTCGCTCGGCACCCTCTCCCGCATTGCGGGAGAGGGGTGGGGTGAGGGTCCTGGGTTCTCTGATCCTGCCGTCTAGCGTCAGTCCTTGGCGATGTTCCAGAGCACGAGCTTGCTGGTGGGGAGCACGCCGCTGATGTTCTTCCGCCAGGCATAGGGCGAGTCGAACATGCCGGTCGGCACGTAGGGAACGACGTCCCAAAGCCGCTTGTGCAAGACCTCCGCGACCTTGAGGCGGGTCGGCATGTCGGGGGCGCGGATGAATTCGTTGCGCAGCTTCTCCACCTCCTCGTCCGCCGCCCAGCCGCCCCAGGCGGACGCGTCGGTCGCCATGTTGGTGCCGAGATTGGTCAAGGGGTTGTGCCAGGTCGACCACGATCCGGTGGCACCCCACACGCTCCAGCCGCCCTCGGCGACCGGCTTCTTGTTTTGCAGCGCCTTCGTCAGCATGGTGCCCCAGTCGGTAGTCTCGAGCTCGGCGTTGACGCCGGCCAGCTTGAGCGCGGCCGCGGTCGCCAACATGATGGCGCCGATTTGCGGGACCTCGGTCGAATTGAGCACGACCACCTTCTCGCCGTTGTAGCCCGCCTCCTTGAAGAGCCGCTTCGCCTTCTCGATGTCGCGCTTCTGGTAGGCCTCCGAGCCCAACTCGGTGCCGTAGGTGGCGCCGCAGAGATAGAAGGCATAGCAGGGCTTGCCCCAGCTCGGATCCGGGCCGGCGAAGACCTGCAGGAACTCCTTCTGGTCGACCACCAGCGCCAAGGCCTGGCGCGCCTTGATGTTGTTGAAGGGCGGCTGCAGCGCGTTCGGGCGGATGAAGCCGAAATTGGCAACCGGCGGCACCTTGGCCACCACGATATCCGGCTGCTTCTGCAGAAGCGGAATGAGATCGCCCGAGAACATGTCGAGCATGTCGACCTCGCCGCGGATGATCGCCTGCATCTGCGTCTGCTGGTCGGTGATGATCTTGTATTCGAGGCGGTCGACCTTGACGATCTTGGCGCCGGCCATGCCGTTGGGCGGATCGGAGCGCGGCACATAGTCGGTGTTCTTGAGATAGACCACCTTCGAGCCCGGCTGCCATTCATCCTTCGCGAACTTGTACGGTCCGGAGCCGATGCTCTCAGTGAGGACGGTGAACGGATCGGTCGAGGCTTCCTTCTCGCGCATGATCGCCGGGAAGTTTCCGGCGTGATTGCCCAGCGAATATTCGACCCAGCTATAGGCCTCCTTCAGGCGGATGGTGAAGGTCTTGTCGTCGACCGGCTTCATCTCCTGGGTGAACTCGGCCAGCTTGCGGCCGATGAGGTCGCGCTTCATCCAGCGGTCGAGAGACTTGATCACGTCTTTGGTCGTCACCGCTTCGCCGGTGTGGAACTTGAGGCCGGGGCGAAGGGTGAAGGTGTAGGTGAGCTTGTCGCCGGAGATGGTGTAGCTCTCCACCATCTGCGGCTTCGGCGCCAAGGTGGGGTCCCATCCGAACAACGAGTCGTAGATGTTGGTGGAATGCATGATGGTGATGGTCGCTGCGGCCGCCAGCGGGTCGAGGAACTTCAGGTCCGCATGCGGCACCAGGATGAGCGTCTTCGGCTCGGCCGCCGCCGCACCTCCCGAGGCGAGACCGCCCAAGCCCATGCCCAGCAGCGGCAGCGCCGCCCAGAGCGTGCGTTTCCAACTCGATGCCAGCATCGGTTTCCTCCCGTTCGTGTCTTGGCCGACGATCGTCAGCTCTTGGAGATATTCCAGAACACCAGCACCGCCCCGCGCAGCACGCCCTCGACGTTCTTGCGCCAAGCGAAGGGAGGTTCGAACTGGCCGAGGAGCGTATAGGGCTGCATCTCCATCAGGCGCTTGTGCAGGACCTCCATCGCCGCCTTGCGGCCGGCGTCGTCGGACGCGGCGACGAAGGCGGCGCGCAGCTTCTCCGTCTCCTCATCGCAAGGCCAGCCGACCCAGTTGCTCTGGTCGCAAGACATGTTGGAGCCGATATTGGTCAGGGGATGATGGAAGGTCGTGCCCGTCCCCCAGCTGGTGAACATGTTCCAGCCGCCCTGCGCCGGCGGGTCCTTCTTGGTCATGCGGGTGACGACGCTGCCCCAATCGTTCACCTGCATGTCGACGTCGACGCCCATCTCCTTCAGGCGCCCGGCCGCCACCAGCGCCATTTGGCCGATCTGCGGAATCTCGTTGGTGGTGATCAGGAGGAGCTTCTCGCCCTTGTAGCCGGCCTCGGCCATCAGCTGCTTGGCCTTGGCCAGATCGGCATGCCGATAGGGCTCGGACCCGACCTCGGTCGCCCAGGGCGCGTCGCAGACGAAATAGGCGTAGCAGACCTTCCACCATTTCTGGTCCCCATAGGCCGTGCGCATGAAGTCGCGCTGGTCGAAGGCGACCGCGAGCGCTTGGCGCGCCTTCACGTTGTTGAACGGCGGATACAGGCTGTTGACCCGGAGAAAGCCGAAATTGCCGAAAGGCGGCAGGGTCTTCACCACGATGTCCGGATTCTTCTCCAAGGTGCCGAGCATGTCGTTCGAGGGCGAATCCCAGAGATCGACCTCGCCCTTGGCGAGGGCCGCTGCGACGGTGCCGGCATCGGGAATGACGTTGAACTCGACCCTGTCCACCTTCGCCACCTTGCCGCCGGCAAGCCCGTCGGGCGGCTCCGAGCGGGGCACGTAGTCGGTGTTCTTGTCGTAGATCACCTTGTCGCCGGGGCGCCATTCCGCCCGGTTGAACTTGAACGGTCCAGAGCCGATCGCCTCGGTGATCGGCTGGAACGGATCGGTCATCGCTACCCGCTCGGGATAGATGGCCGGCATCTGTCCGCCGCCGGAGCCGAGCGTGAACTCGACGAAGCCATAGGGCTGCTTCATGGTGATGGTGAAGGTCTTGTCGTCCACCGCCTCCATCGAGGCGATGCTTTTGCCCAGACTTGCACCCATGACATCGCGCTTCATCCAGCGCGTGAGCGAGGCGATCGCGTCCTTGGTGGTGACCGGTTGGCCGTCATGCCACTTCTGTCCGGGCCTGAGCGTCAACGTGTATTTGAGCTTGTCCGGCGAGACCGTGTAGTCGCTCACCATCTGCGGCTTGGCCGCGAGCTTGAAGTCCCAAGAGAAGAGCGTGTCGTAGATGAGCAGCGCGTGCATCTTGGTGATCTGCACCGAGACCACATGGGTATCCAGCACCTTGACGTCGGCCTGCGGGACGACGCGCAGCACCTTCTGCTGCGCGTCGGCTTGCGAGGGGCCAAGCGCCAGCGCGCCGGCGACGGGAAGGGCGGCGCTCAGCCGCAAGAAGGTCTTCGATCGGTTCGCCATGATGTCCCTCGTCTCCTCTGTCATTGTCGACCGGGCGCGCGGGCAACCGCGCCTTCCGACCCAGCCCAATTCCGAGAACCCGAACGCCGCTGTTCGATGGCGCGGGCTTCCCCGCGCTCCTTTGCATTTCCTATAGGGAGCATGGCAGAAAGCGTCGGGCTAGGGAAGCAGCCGGCGCTACCCTTGGCGGTTGTTTCGCATACGACAGGGCGGTAGTCTCGTAGGCATTGACGCCCGCCTTAGCTCCCCTCCCGCAACGTCCCCAGTCTTCCCATCGGCTGCAGCATGCGCGACCGCGACGGTAATCTCGCCCTCCGCCTCGATCCGACCCGGCTCGAGCTCGCTCGGGAATTCCGGAAGAAGCCGTTCGGCGGCCACACCCCGGCGCTGCAGGAGCTCTTGAACCTCATGCGCTCCGCCCCGATCGAAGGAAAGCACTTCCTCTATATGACCAAGGCGCACCGGGAATGGACCTTGGCCCGCATGTCCGAGACCCTGCCCTTGCGCCCGATCCTCCTCGGTCCGGTCTTCACCCGCATCGAAGACGCGGAATGGCACGTCTTCAAGCTGCGCTGGCACGCGATGACCGGCCAGGCGCTGGCGATCGACTGAGACGATGGCGGCCGTCCTTGGATATGCCGATCGTCAGAGCTTGCGCGCCGGCGAGGCCATCGCCTTCAAGGTCTGCTGCGATGGCGCCTCCACCTACCGCGCCGAGATCGTGCGCCTCATTGCGCCAGAGGTCTTGCCCGGCCCCGATGCGCCCGAGTTCCGCTTTGAGGCCATGGCGAGCCCGGCCGACGGCGAATACGAGGCACGCCATCAGGACACGCCGGTCGGCTCCTATGGGCTGATCCAAGCATCACCGAGCTTCGCCGCGATCGGCAGCTTCACGCTCGCGGCCTTTCTGTGGCCGACCACACCGGGCAAGGGCGAGCAGGCCGTTCTCGGCACCTGGTCGCGCGCGTCCGGCCGGGGCATCGGCCTCCATCTCGATGGCGACGGCGCGCCGATGCTGGTGCTGGGCGGCGGCGAGACGATCTCCTTGGGTGCCGCTCTGCCGGCGCGCCGCTGGTCCTTCATCGCCGCCACCTACCGAGCGCGCGACCGCACGGTCACCCTCTATCAGAGGCAGGTCGAGACCCACCACCTGGATGCTGCCGATCCCATGGGCCGCACCGTCACGGCGGCGAGCAAGCCCTTGCATGGGACGGGCCCCCTGCTCATCGCCGCCGCCGCCGGCGGACATTGGCCGGATGGGCGCATGCGCACGGTCCGCCACTACAACGGCAAGATCGAGCGCCCGACCCTGCTCGAGGGGGCGCTCACCCTCACCCAGCTTGAAGCCCTTGCCAAAGCCGGACCGGCCCGGCCGGCGCAGAGGGCGGCGATCAGCGACTGGGATTTTTCGCGCGGCATCGACGGCGAACGCCTCGTCGACCGCGGCCGCCATCGCCGCCATGGCAAGACCGTCAATCTTCCCACCCGTGCCGTCACCGGATCGAATTGGCAGGGAACCCGCCATGACTGGCAAGCCGCGCCGGAAGAATATGGCGCGATCCATTTCCACGACGACGACCTCTACGACGCAGGATGGCAGACCTCGTTCCGCCTGAGCGTGCCCAAGACCTGGAAGAGCGGCGCCTACGCCGCGAGGCTGACGGCCGGAGCGTCGGAATTCTGGGTGCCGTTCTTCTTGCGCCCGGCGCGCGGCGCCGCCAAGGCCAAGACGGCGTTCCTGGCACCCACCTGCACCTACGCCGCTTACGCGAATTTTCGCGCGCGCGTGAGCGGCCGTTGGAGCGAGCTCTACCACGGTCGGCTGACGGTGCTGGATTCGACCGACTGGCTGATGCAGGACTACCCGGAGATCGGCTCCTCTACCTACGACGTGCATTCCGACGGCAGCCTCGTCATCTATTCCTCGATGCTGCGCCCGGTCACCAACTTCCGTCCGACCGGCCGGATCTACAAGTTCAACCAGGATATGCTGATTTTGGCCTGGCTCGAACGTCAGGGCATCGCCTATGACGTGGTCGCCGACGACGATCTGCACCGCGAGGGTATCGCGGCCCTCGCCGACTACAGATGCATCATCACCGGATCCCACCCGGAGTACTACACGACGGCCATGCTGGATGGGCTGGAGGCATTCCTCGGCCAAGGCGGCAGGCTCATCTATCTCGGCGGCAACGGCTTCTATTGGCGGACCGCCTATCACAATACGCTGCGCGGCGTGGTCGAGGTACGCCGGGCCGGACAAGGCTTCCTCGGCAACAACACCGAAGCCGAGAGCCATATGAGCTTCACCGGCGAGGTCGCCGGCACCTGGACCCGGGTCGGCCGGCCGCCGCAGCTCATCGCCGGTGTGGGCTTCATCACCCAAGGCTTCGATGCCTGCGAAGGCTACCGGCTGAAACGGGCGAGCCGCGACCCCAGAGCCGCTTTCGTCTTCGCCGGCGTCGAAGGCGAGATCGTCGGCGATTTCGGCATGCTGCAGAACGGCGCCGCCGGCTACGAAGTCGACCGTGCCGATGCCGCTCTCGGCACGCCCGTCCATGCGCTGGTGCTGGCATCCTCCGAGAACCATTCGAACGTCTACGAGATCTCGGTGCCGTCCTTCATGGATCTGGTGCCGAAGCGGGCAGAGACCGCACCCGATCCGATCCGCGCCGATATGGTGTTCTTCGAGATCCCAGGAGGGGGGGCGGTGTTTTCCACCGGCTCGATCGCCTGGTGCGGTAGCCTGTCCGCCCGCGGCTACGATAACAATGTCGAGCGGATCACCCGCAACGTGCTCATGCGCTTCGTCGATGCCAAACCGTTCATCATGCCGAAACCGCCAAGCCCATAGAAGGAGAGGCACCATGGCACCGATCATCTTCGCCTTGCAGTACGCCGGCCCGGTCAAGCCGATCGCCAAGGTTCCCGGCGTCTTGCGCGTCAAGCTCACGGCATCGAGCTGCCGGATCGAGACCGCGATCGGCCCGAAGGGCGTTGCCTCGTCGATCGCGAAGATCCCGGGCGGCAAGGCCGTGCTGGATTCGATCGTCACCGTGACCGGAGAGGCGACCTTCATCGAGTCCGGCACGCTGACATTCGGCCGCGGCGGCACCACCCTCACCTTCTCTACCGTCGGCCAGGCGGCGATCGGGCCCAGCGCCGATCCGAAGCTGACGAGCGGTGCGGCCATCTGGAAGGTGACCGGCGGCACCGGACAGTTCAAAGGGGCGACCGGCTACGTCATCGGCAACTTCTTCGCCACCGACAAGGGGGAGGCGACCGACACCCAGGTGGCGGTGATCTTCCCGGCCAAGAAGTAGGCCTCCCAGGCGCGGCAGTCTCGTGGGCTGGGTCGCTTGAGGTCGCGTCTGGATTGAGGAAGGCTTCCAGATGATCGCCTACCAAGGCGATCGCTGGCTGTTGGGCGGCGCGCTCAAGGCTGGAATCGACGGCATGCGCGATGCCCGTCCGCGCCGTCGACGCATACAAGCTTGCGACAGGCAACGTTTAGTTGCAACAAGACCCTCGCAATGCGGCAATTTTCCGGGTAATTTACGCAAATGTCGACCAGGGCCAATCGCCTGTTGCTGGCCGCCCTCGAGGAAGTCCTCGGGCCGGGCACCGATGCGGCGCGCTATCTGGAAAAGGCGATCGCCTCCAACGACACCCTCGACCTCCTGCTGGCGCAGGCCTCCTTCGACGAGCTCACCGGCGAGGAGCGCCGGGAGATCGCCGAAGTCGTCGACCGGCTGGTCGGCCAAGAGCTGGTCAACACCCGCAACCGCCAGATCGCCTGACCCCGCCCTCCTCCTCCGGCCTCGTGTCGTATAAGAAAAATGTTAGCATCGCGGCCGGTCCCGTGGTCATCTCTTCGTCCGCAACCAAGCAGCCATAGAGGGAGCGCCATGAAGCTGAATCCAACCGCCGTCACCGGGCTCGCATCGATGTCGCTGGCGCTCGGGCTTGCGAGCGCTCCGGCCCTTTCAGAGACCCCGAAGAATACGCTGGTGGTGGTGCCGCACGCCGATCTGCGCATCCTCGATCCGCTGCAGGCGGCGGCGACGATCACCATCATGCACGCCTCCAACATCTATGACGAGCTGTTCGCCTGGGACAAGGAACTGCAGCCGAAGCCGCAGATGGTGGGCGACTACCAGGTCTCGGCCGACAAGCTCACCTACACCATGAGCTTGCGCCCCGGCCTCAAATTCCACGACGGCACGGCGGTCACCACCAAGGACGTGGTCGCCTCGGTCGATCGCTGGATGAAGCGCGATGGCGTCGGCAAGAAGCTGGCGGAGGTCACGGCCTCGTTCACAGCCACCGACGACAAGACCTTCGTCTTCAAGCTGAAGCAGCCCTATTCCTGGGTCGAATACTCGCTCGGCAACCACGCCGGCAACTATCCCGCGATCATGCGCGAGAAAGAGGCGAAGACCGACCCGATGACGGCGGTGACCGAGACCATCGGCTCCGGCCCGTACAAATTTTCCAAGGAAGAATGGAAGCCCGGCGCCGAGGTCGTCTACACCAAGAACACCGACTACGTGCCGCGCTCCGATCCGCCCGATGCGATGGCCGGCGCCAAGCTGGTCAAGGTCGACAAGATGATCTGGAAGATCATCCCCGACGCGCAGACCTCGGCCTCGGCGCTGATCGCCGGCGAAGTCGACCTGATCGATTCCGTCAACGCCGACGTCGTACCGCTCCTGGAGAAGAACAAGGACGTGGTGGTCTCGAAGATTCCGCCGGTCGGCGGCTTCGGCGCGATCCGGCCGAACGCGCTCAACCCGCCCTTCAACAATGCGAAGGCGCGCCAGGCGCTGTGGATCCTGACCGACCAGGAAGACTACATGCGCGCTTCCTTCGGCGAGCAGAAGTGGTGGAACAAGTGCTTCTCCTACTTCGTCTGCGGCTCGATCTACGGCACCACGGCCGGCTCGGAAGGCTTCCAGAAGGCCGACCCGGCCAGGGCGAAGAAGATGTTCGAGGAGGCCGGCTACAAGGGCGAGAAGATCATCATCACCTCGACCAAGGAGATTCAGAATATCGGGACCCAGGCCGAGGTGCTGGCCGGCGCCTTGCGCAACATCGGCGCCAATGTCGACATCGAATGGGCGGATTGGGGCACCACCTTGACCCGCTTCCTCACCAACAAGAACCCGGTCGGCCAGAGTGGCGGCTGGAGCATTTTCACCACCACCAACTCCTGGTCGACCTGGCACAATCCCCTGACCAATGTCGGCGTCATCCTGACGCCGGAGGGGAGCTGGGCCGGCTGGCCGAGCGACGAGCTGGGCGAGAAGCTCCGAACCGAGTTCATCCAGGCCCAAGACAAGGCGTCCCGCATGGCAGCGCTCGACAAGCTGTCCAAGCGCATGTGGGAAGTGGCCCCCTATGTGGTGACCGGACAGTTCGATGGACCTTATGCCTGGCGGAAGAACGTCGTGGGCGTGCTGCCGACCTCGAAGCTGGCGCTCTGGAACATCGGCAAGGAATAGTCCGCGGAGCCTTTTGACTACGCTACCGGCCAAAATACGACCCTCACCCCGCCCCTCTCCCGCGATGCGGGACAGGGAGTAAGACTCTTGCCGCGATTGCCCCCTCTCCCGCACCGCGGGAGAGGGATGGGGTGAGGATCTTCTCGTGGCGATCATTCAACCGTCGAGGAAGCCCACCCATGCCGCACTACGCGAAATCGGTCGCGCTCCATGAGCGGGCGCGCAAGGTCATGGCCGGCGGCGTCAGCAGCGGCTTTCGCGCCCAGGGCAAGCCGGTGCCGCTCTTCTTCGAGCGCGGCCAGGGCGCGGTTCTGACCGATGTCGACGGCAACACCTATATCGACTACGTGCTGGGCCTGGGGCCGGCGATCCTGGGCCACGCGCCCAAGCGGGTGCTGGAGCGGGTGGCATCCACCTTGGCCGAGGGGCAGGTCTACGCCGCCCAGAACTTGCATGAGCTGAAGCTCGCCGAGCGACTGACCAAGCTCATCCCGGCGGCCGAGATGGTGCGCTTTGCCTCCTCGGGCACCGAGGCGGTGCAGGCGGCCTTGCGGCTGGCGCGCGCCTATACCGGTCGAGCCAAGATCGTGAAGTTCGAGGGCCACTATCACGGCTGGCTCGACAACATCGCCATCAGCGTCAAGCCGGCCTTGAACGCCGCCGGCCCGGCGAGCCAGCCGGTCCCGGTGCCCGAAAGCGCCGGCCAGCCGGAGAGTGCCTTCGCCGAGGTGATCGTGCTGCCCTGGAACGACCTCGCCATGGTCAAGAAGACCATGGAGGAGCGCTGCGGCGAGATCGCCGGCGTCATCATGGAGCCGATCCTCTGCAACACCTCGGTCGTCACCCCGCGCGCGGGCTATCTCGAAGGCGTGCGCGCGCTGACCCAGCGCCATGGCAGCCTGCTCATCTTCGATGAGGTGATCACCGGCTTCCGGGTGGGCTTGGGCGGCGCCCAGAAGCGCCTCGGCATCACCCCCGACCTCGCCACCTTCGCCAAGGCGGTCGCCGCCGGCTTCCCCTTGAGCTGCCTCGTCGGACGAGCGGAGATCATGGAGCGGCTCTTTACCCATGGCGTGCTCCATGGCGGCACCTACAACGCCAATGTCGTCAGCACCAGCGCCGCGCTCGCGGCTCTAGATGAACTCGAGGCCGATGACGGTGCCGTCTACGCCGCCATGGAGAAGAAAGGTGCCCGCCTGATGGAGGGCTTGAAGCAGCTCGCACGCAAGCACGGGCTGCCGCTCCTGGTGCAGGGCCTGGGCGCAGTCTTCAACACGGCCTTCACCGATCAGCCCGCCATCAGCGACTACCGCAGCGCCGCGCGCGCCGACGCCGCGCTGCTGACCCGCTTCGTCGACCTCCTGCAGGAGGAGGGCGTCAGGATCACCACGCGCGGCACCTGGTTCCTTTCGACCGCCCACACCGACCAGCAGATCGAGGCGAGCATCGCCGCCACCGACAAGGCGCTGGCCAAGCTGAAGCCGTAGGGCCGTCGCCTTCTAACGACGCCGGCGATGATCACATCGGCTCGCCGCCGATCAGGGGATTGACCACCGAGAGCTCGGCGAAACGGCCCAAGTCGCGGTCCGCCGACCACAGTTCGCGCACGCCGTGCTGCCGGCATAGCGCGGCGACGCGAGCGTCATGGACCTGCGCGCCGGCAACACGGCCATCTACGATGAGCGCGCGCAACGTCGGCCAGTGCTCCGCTGACTCGGCCAAGAGCGCCAGCGTCGGCGACTCAAGCCAAGCATCCACCTGGTCTAGCGCTCGGGCCAACGGAGTGGGCGGCGCATATATGCGCGGATGCGTAACGATCGCCAGAAATTCATGCAGACATGGCCAGGGAATGGCCCAAGTCGCAGGCCCTTCTGCAAGTTCCGCGACGAGCCGGCTGGCGGCTTGGTAAAATGGCGAGTCCTCGCGATGCGCGTAGACGAGAATGTTGGTGTCGACGGCGATCAAGCGCCGCGACCCTCATAGGCTAGGTCGCGTAGCCGTTCCCACGTTGCCTCGCGGAGATCCGGTCGCAGCCCCTTACCCTTGAAGCTTGCGCGCCGCAGCTTGAACGGCACGCCATGCTTTGTCTCGGCCATGACGCGATGAAGCCCGCGCTCCACCAGCGTCCGCAGAGTGACGCCTTCGCGTGCCGCGAGCTTGCGGACTTCGCGCAGCAACGAATCGGAAATCTCAACTGTCGTCTTCACCCTGCCCATCCTTATGGGAACATGAATATGGGTACCCATATTCTAGGGTCAGGACCATCTTGAGACAAGCCCGCCATGCGCCGATGCCCTAGCTCGCGTAGTCCGGCTCTTCGCGGTCGAGGGTGCGCTTGATCGCGACGAGATAGGTGTCGGCGTATTCCGGCCAGGTCTGCACCTCCTTGACCACGCTTTCCGCGATCTTCGGCTGGATCGGCTTCATCGGCCGGTTGGCGGACATGGCGATGAGCTGCACCTTGCAGGCTTCCTCGAGGAAGTAGAGGTTGCCGAAGGCTTGGGCGATGCTGGGGCCGGACACCATCGGTCCGTGATTGCGCATCATCACGATGTCCTTGTCGCCGAGGATATTGCCGACGCGCACGCCCTCCTCCGGCTCCATCGCCAAGCCGAGATAGTTCTCGTCATAGGCGATGCGATCCCAGAAGACGACAGCGGTCTGGTTGGTGGGCTCGAGGCGACCGCCATCGAGGAGGCAGAGCGCGGTCGCATAGGGCATGTGCGTGTGCAGGAGTGCACGCGCCTTCGGGTTCATGCGATGGATCGGCGCATGCAGGCAATAGGCAGTGCGCTCGAGCTTGCCTTCGCCCTCGATCACCTTGCCGTCGAGATCGCACAAGAGGAGGCTGCTGGCGGTGATCTCCGACCAGAAGAGACCTTCGGGATTGACGAGGAAGCGATCATCACTGCCCGGCACCATCAGGCTGTAGTGGTTGCAGGTGCCGGTCTGGTAGCCGAGCCGCGCCGACCAGCGGAACACCGCCGCGAAATCGACTCGCGCCTGCCAAAGGTCGTTTCTCATGGACTCTCGCGCTCCTGGATTTGTCTGGGATGAATGTTAGCATGGGGCTCTGCCGTCGAGCCGCGCCGGTTCCTAGGGTTGACCCGCCCGGAGATTGCCGTAAGCTCTCCCTTTCTTATCCGAAAAACCGGCCATGTATCAAATCGACCCCTCCCGGCTGGAGCTGGCGCGCGAGTTCAAGAAGAAGCCCTTCGGCGAGCACAGTCCGGACCTGCAATATCTCTTGCACCGCATGCGCAGCTACGATGCGAGCGGGCACCACGTCCTGGTGATGACCCGGCCGCACGCGCAATGGACCCTGGCCCGCATGCAAGCGGGCGGCCGCCAGGCCCCCACTCTCACCAACACCACCTTCACCAGCCTGGAAGAGGCCGAATGGCATGTCTTCAAGCTCCGGTGGAAGGATCTGACCGGCCAGGACCTGCCGATCGACTGACGCCTCCAGGACCACTCCATTCATGACCCGATTGCTGGGATACGCCGACAAGAACGCGCGGGCGCCGGGCGAACCGCTCGCCGTCATGGTGAGCTGTGTGGGTGCGGAGCGCTACCAGGCCGATCTCGTGCGCCTGCTGAGCCCCAACGCCGGGCCGACCGCCCCGCCCTTTCGCGAGGCGGTGGTGCCGAGCCCGATCAACGGCGAGCATCGCGGACGCCGGCAAGACATGCATGGCGGCTCCTGGGCCGTCATCAGGGCGCATCGGCGCTTGGCCGCGATCCGAAGCTTCACGATCCAGGCGATGGTTTGGCCGACCACCCCCGAGAAAGGACCGCAGGCGATCCTCGGCACCTGGTCGGAGACGGCCCAATCCGGCTATGGGCTCGGCCTGGACGAGACCGGCCAGCTCGAGCTGACGCTCGGCGACGGCACCGGCACATTCCGGCTCAAATCCGGACAGAAGCTCTTCAGGCGGAAATGGTACTTGGTGGCGGCCAGCTTCGAAGCCGAGACCGGCGAGGCCGTCCTCTATCAGGAACCGCTCGCCGACAAGGGCTTCGCTCCGGGCGCGCCGATCCGCGTTGCCGCCAAGAGCAAGATCCGGCCCAGCACCGGCGCGGGCTCGTTCCTCTTCGCCGCCTGGCTGAAAGGCGAAGCCGACGCACCCACATCATGGGAAAAGATGCTGGTCGGCGGGCATTTCAACGGCAAGATCGATCGGCCGCGGCTCGCAAGCATTGCCCTTGATCGGGCCGGTATCGTCGCCCTTGCCGGCAATGTCATCCCCGCCGGACTTGGCGAGGCGGTGGTGGCCCTGTGGGATTTCTCCCGCGACATTCATGGGATCGCCATCCACGACATCTCGGCCAATCGCCTCTCCGGCGAGACCGTCAATCTGCCGGCCCGCGCCATGACCGGCTTCAACTGGGACGGCTCGGAGATGAACTGGCGGAATGCGCCGGAGCAATACGGCGCTATCCACTTCCACGACGACGATTTGTACGATGCGCGCTGGCAGCCGGACTTCACCCTCGACCTTCCCCAGGATCTCAAAAGCGGCGTCTACGCCATCCGCTTGACCCAGGATGAGGCCTATTTCCATATCCCGTTCTTCGTCACGTCCAAACGGGATCATGCCAAGGCCAAGATCGCTTACCTCGCCTCGACCGCCACATACACGGTCTATGCCAACAACCGCGGCCGCTTCAGCGCGCCCTTGACCGAGCTCTATCAGGGCCGGCTCACCGTCTTCGATGAAGTCGACATGCTGCAATACGAATTCCCCGATATGGGGCTCTCGACCTATGACCGGCATTCCGACGGCAGCGGCGTCTGCTATTCATCGCGGCTCCGGCCGATCACCAACATCAAGCCGGGCGGGCGGATGTGGAATTTCGGCTGCGATCTCTTCCTCGTCGATTGGCTGGAGCGAACCGGGCTCGGCTACGACGTCATCACCGACGATGATTTGCATCGCGAAGGCATCGATCTCTTGAAGCCCTATGCGGTCGTGGTGACCGGCAGCCACCCGGAATACGACTCCCTCGAGATGCTGGAGGCCCTCGACGGGTATCTGAGGCAGGGCGGCCGTTTCATGTATATGGGCGGCAACGGCTTCTATTGGCGCATCGCCTATCATCCGAGCTTGCCTGGCGTCATCGAGGTCCGGCGCAGCGAGGACGGGACGCGCGCATGGGATGCCGAGGTGGGCGAGTACTATCACAGCTTCACCGGCGAATATGGCGGGCTGTGGCGCCGCCAGCTACGGGCGCCGAACCTCTTGGCCGGCGTCGGCTTCATCAGCCAAGGCTTCGATGCCTGCTCCTACTACCGGCTGACCGAAGCGGCAACGGATTCCAGGGTTTCCTTCGCCTTCGCCGGCGTCGAAGGTCCGATCGTGGGCAATCACGGCGTGCTGCAAGGCGGGGCGGCGGGATTGGAGATCGACTCCTACGACCCGCTTCTTGGTTCGCCGCCGCATGCCTTGGTGGTGGCGCGCTCGGAGAACCACTCCAACACCTATGAGCTGGTGAACGAGGAGGTCCGCGTTGCCCACGGCATGACCGACGGCATCATCAGCCCGCTCATTCATGCCGACATGGTTTTCTTCGAGACCCCGAACGGAGGTGCGGTGTTCTCCACCGGCTCGATCGCCTTTGCCGGCAGCCTCGGCACCAACGGCTTCAAGAACGACGTCGCGATCCTGTCGACGAATGTGCTGAAGCGCTTCATCGACCCGACACCATTCAAGATGCCGACGCTCTAGATGCCCCCACCCCGGCCCTCCCCCGCCGAGGACGGCGAGGGAGGGAGCAAGAAATGTCCCTCTCTATTCCCTCCCCCACGCATGTGGGGGAGGGTTAGGGTGGGGGCACGCGACCAGATATGATTTCGATCTTGCACTGACTGCACTATCCTAGAGGCATCACCCCATGAAAGCCTTCATCGCCGGCATGGCGCATGAGACCAATAGCTTCTCGCCGCTGCCGACGAGTCGTCGCAGCTTCGAGGAGCTGCTGGTGCGCCCGAAGACCGGCGAGGACAAGGACCGTCTCGCCGATACCTGGGGTTATGGGCGCTTCATCAAATTGGCGACCGAGCATCAAATCGCCGTGGCGTCCAGCCTGTTTTGCGCGACACAGCCGAGCGCGCCCACGATCAAGGCCGACTACGAGAGCTTGCGCGACGAGATCCTGGCCGATCTTGAGGCCGCCATGCCGGTCGACATGGTGCTCTTGATGCTGCACGGCGCCCAGACCGCAGAGGGCTATGACGATTGCGAAGGCGATATTCTGGAGCGCATGCGCCGGATCGTCGGGCCGGACGTGCCGATCGGCGCCGAGCTCGATCTCCATGCCAATGTCACGAGCAAGATGCTGGCCAACGCCACCGTCCTCATGGCCTGCAAAGAATATCCCCATATCGATTTCGTCGAGCGCGCCGACGATCTGTTTTCGCTGATCCGGCGGGCGCGGCTGGGCGAGATCAAGCCGGTCATGGCCAAGTTCGACGTGCCGATGCTGGGAAGCTTTCCCACCACCCGCGAGCCGATGCGGAGCTTCGTCGATGAGACCCACGGGATGGAGGGCAAGGATGGCATCTTGTCGGTCTCGCTGGTGCACGGCTTCGCCTGGGCGGATTTTCCGGAGATGGGCGCCAGCGTCGTGGTGGTGACCGACGGCGACAAGGCCAAGGCCGGCAAGATCGCCGGCGCGCTCGGCCGGCGCTTCTTCAAGATGCGCAAGGAGATCGACAGTCCGCTCGTCTCCCTGGAGACCGCGCTCGACCGCGCGGTGGCGGCGCCGGCGGGGCCGATCGTGCTCGCCGATCGCTCGGACAATCCCGGCGGTGGCGCCCCGGGGGATTCGACCTACATGCTGCAGGCCATGCTCGATCGCGGCATCGCCGATGCGGCGTTGGCCATGATCTGGGACCCGGTCGCGGTCAAGATCGCGTTTGACGCCGGCGTCGGCGCCACCTTGGCGATGCGCATCGGCGGCAAGCTTGGCCCGTTCTCCGGACTGCCTGTCGACCTTGAGGCGACGGTGACGCAGGTCAGGCGCGATGGCAAGCAATGGGCCTTGGGCGGCTATGCGCCCCTGGGAGATGCCGCTTCCATTCGCGCTTCGGGCATCGACATCGTGCTAAACTCCATCCGCCAGCAGACCTTCAGCGAGCATTGCTTCACCGAGCTCGGCATCGATCCCAAAGAGAAGAAGATCCTCGTGGTGAAATCCACCCAGCACTTCCATGCGCGCTTCGCCCCGATCGCCAAGGAGATCATCTACGTCAGCGCGCCGGGAACGCTGTCGACCAACTATCTGCAATTCCCGTTCAAACGCATGCGCCGGCCGATGGCGCCGCTCGACCCGGTAGAACTCTAGGTACAAGATGACCGACCACGCTCGTATTCGCCCGGCCCGAGCCGAGGATCTGCCGGCGATCTTGGCGCTCAACGACGCCGCCATTCCCCATGTGAGCGCCATCAAACAGAGCCCGCTCGACGGACCCAAGGCCGGGGAGAACATCTTCTTGGCGGCGATCCGCGACGAGCGTCCCGTCGGCTTTCTCCTCGCCATGACGCCGGACGCCGACTACGACAGCCCGAATTTCCTGTGGTTTCGCGAACGGGGCCGCGACCTGCTCTATGTCGACCGCATCGTCGTCGAGCCGGGCCTGCGCGGCTCGGGCATCGGTCGACGGCTCTATGCGTGCGCTGCGGCGATGGCGCCCAAGCATCTCGTCAGGATCGGCTGCGAGGTCAATCTGCAGCCGCCCAACCCGGAGTCCCTGCGCTTTCATACGCGCATCGGCTTCCGCGAGGTCGGGCGCCAAGCCTTCGTGCCGGGCGAGAAGGAGGTGGTCTACCTCGCCTGCGAGGGCGAACGCCTCGTAGCCCTGAAGACGGCGGCGGATTCGACGCCCTGACGTCTCGCCGTCAGGGCGCTGACATCAGGCGGCCGCGTCGTCCTTGCTGCGATAGGCAACCGAGCAGTGCTCGATGCAGTAAGGTCGCCCCGCATCGGAGGGCTGGCCACAGAAGTGGAAGCCGTTCTCGCCGGGATGGCCGATGGGCCAGCGGCAGCCGCGCTCGGCGAAGATCGGCGCGCTTGCCGTCCTTGGCTTCATCCGGGTCGGGCTCGGCTGGGACAATCCCAGGCGATGGGCCTTGCCGATGACGGCATTGCGCGTGACCCCGCCGAGCTGCTCGGCGATCTGCCTTGCGCTGAGACCGGTAGCCCAAAGCCGCTTGAGCTCCGCGACCCGCTCCTCACTCCAGTCCATGGGACCCCCTACCACCGCTTGTGTAGTGAAAATGTAGCGCAGCAATATGGTGTGGTTCAATCCGCCCCCCCGCTTCGCCCGAGACTCCCTGGGTTCCAGGCCCCCGCCGGAGTCCGGGCAGGACCACCAGGAATGACCGAATCGCCTCAAAGGCATCGGCCCACCGGCGGGCCCCATCATGGATGGCCAGTGGTATCGCGCGCCGTGGGGACCGCGATCAAGGAGGCCATTCAGTGAACGGGCGCTTATGTCGTCGAGGTGTTGCCGGAACGCAATGAAAGGGACGCTTTACCGTAAAAGATCGAGCGCTTTTCCGGTTCCTCGGTCCTCGCCCTGGATCGCGCTCTTGAGGAAGCGCTCGAGATTGCCGCCGGCGAAGCGAAGGCTGCGCATGCCGCAGTATGCAGCCGCTTCGAGATCGCTCGTCTTGTCGCCGACCATGAAGCAGTCCTTCGCGTCGAGAGCGAAATGCGCCAGGGCGGCGCGCAGCATGCCCGGTGCCGGTTTCCTGCAGCCGCAGGCAACCCGGTAGGAGCCTTCTGCCTCGGTCGGGTGATGCGGGCAGAAGAACGTCGCATCCAGCCACGCGCCGTGCTCGCCGAGACGAGCCTCGATCCAGCGGGTGAAGCCGACGAACTCCGCCTCGCTGTAATAGCCGCGACCGATACCGGACTGGTTGGTGACGACGATCACCAGCCAGCCCGCGCGGTTGAGCCAAGCGACCGCCTCCGCGGCCCCGGGCATGAAGCTGAAGTCCTCGGGGCGGTGGGTATAGCCGCGGTCCTCATTGAGGACACCGTCGCGGTCGAGGAGCACCGCCCGGCGCGGCGGCGGCAAGGTCGGCGCGGTCTGCTCGGGAAAGACCGCCCCCGGCGTGGTGGCGCCCGATAGTCTCATCGCCTGAGCGCCCGGTGGTTCTTGACCCAATCCTCGGCGCGGCGGTTCGCCTCGGCCAGCTCTTCGGCATTGAGTTCGGAGCCGAGCTCGGCGATCAGCTCCGTGGCGGCGTCGAACCCGCCCCGGCGCGCCAGCGCCAGCCATTTGTAGGCCTCGACCGGATCGCGTGCGGTGCCCTCGCCGGCGAGGATGAGCGCTGCCAGGTTGAATTGCGCTTCCGGCAGTCCGGCGCCGGCCGCCACCTCATAGAGGCGCGCCGCCTCCCCGGTCTCGCGCGGACCGCCGATCCCGGTCTCCAGAAGATAGGCGAGGTTGTACTGGGCCTCGGCCAGGTTCTGGTCGGCGGCGCGACGGTACCAGCGGCGTGCTTCGATCGGATCCAACGCCAGGCCGCGGCCCTGCTGATAGGCGGTGCCGAGCTTGAACTGGGCGATGGCGAGGCCACCCTCGGCGGCGCGGCGAAACCAGAGGACCGCCTGGCCGTCGTTGACCTGGCCCAGAACGCCGGACTCGAGCTGGATGCCGAATAGGAACTGCGCCTGCGGGTCGCCCCGCTCGGCGGCGGCGCGATAGAAGCGCATCGCTCCGGCAAAGCCGTCGGAACTCGTCTGGCTCAGCGCCTCGCCGCCGCAACCAAGCGCCAAGAGCGCCAAGCCCAGGGCGAAGAGCGGGCGGACGACTAGAGCCAGGCCGTTTGCCTCAGGAGGGCGGCGGTGCCGGGGGGGTCCCGCCCCGGGGCAGCGGCTGCGCGTCCACCGGCGTGCGGGGCTGCGGCTGCGGCGGCATCGCCGGGCGGTTGGCCGGGGCCACGCCCATGGGCATGGGCTGCGGCGTGGCCGCATAGTAGGCGGCCGGCGGCTGGCCAACATAGCCAACGATGCGATCGTGCTGATTGGGCGGTAGAGGAACGGCATAGCACGTGGCTTCCGCCAGGCTTCGATAGCAGTAGATCGGTGGCGGCTCGAACTGCACGAGCCGATCGAAGTTCTCCACCTCGTGGCGATGACAGCCGGCGAGAGCAAGGCCTGCCAGCAGGATTGCCGGTGCGTGACGCATGGGTCGTGCCCCTTCTGGGCGGTTTTCCTATTCTGCTAAATAGTATACCGCCAAATTGGTTATGCTGCCAGGTGCCGGGCCGTGGCTGATTTCCCAGCAAGAACGGCGGTTTGGAGAGCCCCATGCTGATTGCCCAGATCACCGACCTGCATATCCGCCGACTGGGCGAGCGGGCCTATTCGGGCGAGATCGACACCGCCGAGCGTCTGGCAAGCACGGTTGTCTTCCTCAACGACTTCCAGCCTCGTCCGGACCTCGTGCTAGCGACCGGCGATCTCGTCGATTATGGGCGGGCCGAGGAATACGCCAATCTCAGGCGCGTGCTCGATCCGCTGCAGATGCCGCTCTACCTCATCCCCGGCAATCACGACGACCGCGCCGCTTTGCGCGCCGCCTTTCCCGATCACGGCTACCTGCCGCCGGAGGGCTTCCTCCACTACACCATCGAGGATCGGCCGCTGCGCCTCATTGGTCTCGATACCATCGATCCCGGCAAGGGCAGCGGCCTCATGTGCACCGAGCGGATCGCCTGGCTCGACGCCAGGCTCGCCGAAGCCCCGGGGCGCCCGACGCTCATCTTCATGCACCATCCGCCGTTCATGACCGGCATCAAGGAGATGGATGACCTCTGGTGCTTCGGCGGCGATCGCATGGGCGAAGTCGTCCAGCGCCATCCCCAGGTCGAGCGGGTGATTTGCGGCCATTTGCACCGGGCCACGCAGATGCGCTGGTACGGCACCATCGCCCTCTCGACGCCGGCGACCGCGCCCGAGGTGGCGCTCACGCTCCGAGGCCATGGCACCCATGGTTGGGAGCTGGCCCCACCCCATGTGGGATTTCATCTCTGGCAGGATAAGGCGGGGCTGGTGAGCCATGTCGCCGCCGTGCGCGAGGCGGCGGTCAGGCCTTTCCGCTATTGACCGGCTTCGCCGATGCCTGGCGAGTGAACCAGGCGAGCGCCACCAGGGTCACCGCATAGAACGCCAGCTGGATGCCTGAGGGCTGTGCCGTGTAGCCGATGAGGCCGTGCAGGAAGCGGCCGGCGAGGCTGTCTTCGGAGAGGAGCGCCGAGCTGTCCCAGACGGCATCGCCCAAGGCCGGCAGCAGGTCGGCCGCCACCAGGAACTGCGCCCCTTGCGCCGCCATGCCCGCCGCGAGGAAGGCGATCAGCCAGGTCGTCACCCGGAAAAACAGCCGTTGCGGCACGCGGGTGAGCCCGAAGAAGAGCGCAAAGCCGATCGCCGCTCCGGCGAGAACACCGATGGCGCTGCCAAGCACGATCGGCATCGCCTGGCCGCCTTCCGCAGCCGCCACGCCGAAGAGAAACAGCACAACCTCGGAGCCTTCGCGCATGACCGCGAGCCCGACGATGATCGCCAGCGCCGCCAGCGAGCGCCTGCCGGCGGCGACATCGCGTCCGACGAGGGAGAGACGCTGAGCGATCTCTTTGCCGTGGCGGCTCATCCAGATGTTGTGCCAGGCCAGCATGACGACCGCGGCGAACAGCACGCTCGCATTGAACAGCTCCTGGCCGACGCCGGCAAAGGACGCGGAGAGCTGGCCGGCGAAGAAGGCGAGCAGAACGGCAACGCCAAGTCCGCCTGCGACCCCGGCCGCGACGAAGCGACCCCTGAGCGCCAGCCCTCGGGTGCTCGCCATGACGATGCCGATCACCAAGGCCGCTTCCATCACCTCGCGGCAGACGATCAAGGCCGATGCGAACATGGGCGGGAATGTTTCCGGCGTATTGCCGCGAGATTGCTAGTCGCTCATCGGCACCGGCAGGCGACGACGGCTCGGCTCAATTCAGCGTCTTCAGCACGCTGGTGATGGTGCCGAAGATCTCGTCGATGTGCTTCTTCTCGACGATGAGCGGCGGCGACAAGGCCATGATGTCGCCGGTGGTGCGGGTCAAGACACCCTTCTCGTAGCATCTGAGGAAGGCATCGAAGGCACGCTGGCTGGGCTTGCCGGCCCTGGGCTCCAGCTCGATGCCGGCGATGATGCCGAGATTGCGCAGATCAATGACCGGGCCGACGCCCTTCAGGGAATGCACCGCATCCTCCCAGTAGCCGAGGAGGCCGTTGGCGCGCTCGAACAAGCCTTCGTCGCGGTAGATGTCGAGGGTGGCGAGAGCCGCCGCAGAGGCGACGGGGTGGCCCGAATAGGTATAGCCGTGGAACAGCTCGACGGAGTTGTCCGGCGCGTTCATGAACGCATCGTAGATGCCCTTGCGGGCAAACACCGCCCCCATGGGGATGGTGCCGTTGGTCAGCCCCTTGGCGGTGGTGATCAGGTCCGGCTTCACCTTGAAATACTCGGTGGCGAAGCTCTGGCCCAGCCGCCCGAAGCCGGTGATCACCTCGTCGAAGATGAGGAGGATGCCGTGCTTGTCGCAGATGGCGCGGAGCTTCTCCAGATAGCCCTTGGGCGGCACCAGCACGCCGGTCGAGCAGGCTACCGGCTCGACGATGACAGCGGCGATGGTGGAGGCATCGTGGAGGGCGACGATGCGCTCGAGCTCGTCCGCCAAATGCGCGCCCCATGCCGGCTGGCCGCGGGAGTAGGCGTTCTTCTCGAGATTGTGCGTGTGCGGCAGATGATCGACGCCGGGCAGCAACGGGCCGAAGGTACGGCGATTGACGCCGATGCCGCCCACCGAGATGCCGCCGAAGCCCACGCCGTGATAGCCGCGCTCGCGGCCGATCAGCCTGACCCGCGTGCCCTGGCCGACGGCGCGATGGTAGGCGATGGCGATCTTGAGCGCGGTGTCGACCGACTCGGAGCCGGAATTGGTGAAGAACACATGGTCGAAGCCCGGCAGCATGTGCGTGAGCCGCGCCGCCAGCTCGAAGGTCAAGGGATGGCCCATCTGGAAGGCGGGCGCATAGTCCATGGTCTCGACCTGCTTCGCCACCGCCTCGATGATCGGCTTGCGGCGGTGGCCGGCATTGACGCACCACAGGCCCGCGGTGCCGTCGATGATCCGCCGCCCGTCGCCGGTGGTGTAGTGCATGCCCTCGGCGGCGACCAGCATGCGCGGGTTCGCCTTGAATTGCCGATTGGCCGTGAACGGCATCCAATGCGGCTCGAGGTCATTGGGCATCTTGATGTCGGCGGAGGTGACGGCGGCCATGGGAACTCCTTCGATACAGGCGGCGATCATGCCGCGTAAGTCTCGTTGCCCGCAGCATAGCAGCCGCCCTTCCATTGCGGAACGCTCCCCTTCGACGCTACCTTGTGCACGGAACGGGATGGGCCGGCGGTCGGTCGGCACCCGGCATTGGCGAAGGAGCTAAAGGCGCATGACGACCGGCGAGCTCGTGGCGATCGGGATTGCAGTCCTCATCGTGATCGGGGCGATCATGATCTACAACGGCCTGGTCTCCGGCTATCAGCAGGTGAAGAACGCCTGGTCGCAGATCGACATCCAGCTGAAGCGTCGCCACGACCTCATCCCCAACCTGGTGAATACGGTCAAGGGTGCCATGCAGACGGAGCAGGCGCAGCTCACCGCAGTGATGCAGGCGCGCAATCAGGCGATGAGCGCCACCTCTCCGGCGCAAGCGATTCCAGCGGAGAACGCGCTGACCGGTGCCTTGCGCGGGCTGATGGCGGTGGTCGAGGCCTATCCGCAGCTCCGCTCCCAGGAGAACGTTCGCCCTCTCATGGAAGAGCTATCGAGCACCGAGAACAAGATCGCCTTCGCCCGCCAGCACTACAACGACTCCGTGCAGGCGCAGAACATCCGCGTCGCGACCTTTCCGAGCCTGATGTTCGCTAGGCTGTTCGGCTTCGCAGCGGAGACCATGTTCCAGGTTCCTGAATCCGAGCAGGCGGCCATCAACGCCGTTCCCGAGGTGAAGCTCTAAGACGGTTTCCTCGCCGATGAGCGCTGCCGAGCTCACCAACACCGATTTTGACCGCGCGATTGCGCGCAACAAGCGCAACACCATCATCCTGATCGGCGGGCTGGCGCTGATCTCGGGCGTGCTCGGCTACGTGCTGGGTTGGGCGTGGGGCGCCATCGACGATCTCATGAGCATGTCCAACGCCGATTACGTGAGGCTGACCGCCGCGGAAATCGCGCTCGACCTATTCCGGTTGCCGCCGCGCAGCCAAGCGCTGGTCGGGGCCGCCATCCTGATCGCCTTCGGCGTCGGCTGGGGCTTGATCACGCTCATTGCCGGGGCGTGGATGCTGGCGGCTTTCGTCGGCGCGCGGCCGGCCGATCCCAACAACCCGGCCGAGCGGCAATTCATCAATGTGGTCGAGGAGATGGCCATTGCCGCCGGCCTGCCCATGCCGCGCGCCATGATCGTCGATACGCCGGCGCTGAATGCCTTCGCATCCGGCGCTTCGCCGGCACGCGCCGTCATCACCGCGACCGCTGGGCTCATCACCGCCTTGACCCGCGAGGAGCTGCAAGGTGTGATCGGCCATGAGATGGGCCATGTCGCCGACTACGATGTGCGCTACAGCACGGTGACGGCGGCGATGGCGGGGATCGCCGTGCTGGTGCAGCACACCTTGCTTGACCTCATGCGCTGGTCGCCGGTGCCGTCGCGGCGCCGCGACCGCGACTCGCGCGGCGGCCTTATCTTGGTGGTGATGGCGATTGTGGTCGTGGTCGCGGTGCTGGCGGCACTCGCAGCCAAGCTGGTGCAGTTCGCGATCTCGCGGCAACGCGAGTATCTCGCCGATGCGACGTCGGTCAAGTTCACTCGCAATCCAGTGGGGCTGATCCACGCGCTCGAGCGGCTGCAGCAAAGCGATACCGCATTGGCGCGGCCGGACTCGCCGGTCGCGGCACTCTGCATCGCCGGGCCCAGCCGAATGGCCCTGGTCGAAGCGTTTGCCACGCATCCGCCCATCGAGGACCGGATCCAGCGCTTGAGGAATCTCGGCGGCGCCGCGGAGGTGCCGCCGCACGCGGGCGGCTCCGTGCCGCCGTCGCCGCCGCCCAGGCACGGTCCCTGGGGTTGACCGGGCGGCGCAAGGATCAGCGCGTGATCTCTCGGAAAAACGCCTGATAGCTCTGGACCACGGCGGCTTCGGTGAACTCGGCCCGGAAACGCCGGTAGCCGGCCTCGATGAGGCGCCGGCGCAGTTCGGGTTCGGCCAAAGTGCGACGGATCGCCGATGCCAGCGCCGCGGCGTCGTCAATGGGGACCAGGAGCCCGTCTTCGCCGTTGCGGATGAGGTCGGCCGGGCCGACGGATGCCGCGGCCACCAGCGCCACCCGGTTCGCCCAGGCCTCGATGGAGACGATGCCGAAGGGCTCGTAGCGCGAGGGAAATACGCAGAGATCGGCGGCGGCCAGCAGGCTCGCGCGGTCGTTGCGCCAACCGAGAAAGCGGACGCGATCGATCAGGCCGAGCGTGGCGGCGAGCTGCTCCAGCGCCCCCCGCAGCGGCCCCTCGCCGGCAATCCAGAGATAGACGCCGGGCAGATCGGTCAGCGCCGCCAGCAGCACATCGAATGCCTTAGCCTCGTGCAGCCGGCCGAGCGCCAGCAGGAGCGGCGCCTCCTCCGGTGTCGCGTGCGCGGCCCGCGGCACCGGCGGGGCGCTCTCCTCGCGCGCGAGCGCACGGAGCACATGGGCGTGCTCCGCAGGGATGCCGCCAGCCTGGATGTGCCGGCGCATGGCTTCGCTCATGCCGACGAGATGCTGGCAGCGCCGATAATGCTTGAGGTCATAGAAGCCACCGAGCCAGCCGACGGCGACGAAATCGCCCTTGGGCACGAAGGCGGCGGCGCGCTGCATCCAGGCCATGACGATGTCGGGCCGATAGTCGTGGATCAGGCGGGCGATGCCGCGCTTGGTGAGGAAGTCGAGCCAAAGGTTGCCGAAGCCGAGCTCGAGCGTCGGCACGCCGCCCAAACGAAGAGCGCTGGCACGCTCGCCCTGGGCGCGGATCGCTGCCTGCTGATCGAGACCGCAGCGGGCGAGCGCCAGCGCCGTGTCTTGAAAGCAGGTCTCGGCTCCACCATGGCGGGCGCCGGCCATGAGATGCAGCACCTTCATGGGATGAGCCTCTCAAATGCGGCGGCCGCCTCGTCCCAACCCCAATGGCGCTGGGTCAAGAGCGCGGCCACATGCTGGCGCCGCCACAGCTCATCATCCTGGAGAAGAGTCACGGCGGCTTCGGCGAAGCTGGTCTCGCGATCGGTGACGAAGCCGGTGGTGCCGTCGATGACCCGCTCCGGCACCGAGCCCAGGCGCCCGACCACGGCAGGCACGCCGGCGGCCTGGGCTTCGGCGACGGCCAGGCAGAAAGTCTCGCTGGGATCGCCGCGATAGAGCAGCACACGGGTGCTCCGCATCTCGTCGGCGAGCATCGTCTTCGACACCGGGGCGCGCAAGACCACGCCCCAGTTGCCGAGCTGGCGGGCGTATTCGAGGATCGGCTCCATCGCCTGCGCTTTCGCCAGGCCAAAGGATCCGTAGGTGGTCGGCCCGGAGAAGACATGCAGCTCGGCCAGCGGCATCACGGGATGGATGCGCTTGGCCCAGAGATGCAGGAGCCAGTCGAGGCCGCGGAGCGGATTGGAGACGAAGAGTGCCCGCGGTCCCGGCGCCAAGTCCAAGGGCTCGGCCTGGCGGAACATCTCGCCGACGCCGTAGGGGATGATCGCGCGCGGACCCGACGGCGCCCAGAGCGGATAGGTCGAGGCGTGATAGCGCCCGGAGAATACGACCGTAGGCTTCAGGCGAAACAGCGGCCAGAGATAGCGCCGCTTCATAAGATAGCTGGCGGGGTTGTGAATCCAAAAGACACGGCGGCGCGCCTCTGCCACCAGCGAGATCAGCTTATGGCTGCGGTTGGCGATATAGAGATCCGCCGCCTCGGGCACGCCGGCCGCCAGCGGCGCCCAGTCGATGCCGTCCGTGTCGGAGGCTTCGCTGCAATTGTTGCGGACCACGATCCGATGGCCGCGCCCGGCGAGCGCCGCGGCCAAGGAGGCAAACGCCGTCTCGGCGCCGCCGAGGGGACCCGTGGCCAGGCTGGCCGCATCGAAGCGGATGCCGTCATCGGTCATGACGATGACGGCCATCAGGCCCCGCCCCCGACGCGCTGCCAGAGATCGCGGCAGACTCGCTCCACCGCGGCCACGCTCAAGCCGTCCATCAGCGTATCGCTGGTCCGATGATCCCAGCCCGGCTGGGACATGAGCTCGGCCGGGCTCGCCGGTGTCAGCGCGACCGCGCTCCGCTCGCCCCAGGGGCGGTAATGCTCGACCGGGCTCGGGCCGAAGAGTCCGACGGTCGGCACGCCGGTCGCGGCCGCCAGATGCATGAGGCCGGAGTCGTTGCCGACGAAGAGCCGAGCCCGCCCGATCGCCGCCGCCGCGGTCATGAGATCGATCCGGCCGACGAGGTCGATGACGCGGGAGGCGGGCAATGCTGCCAGGACCGGCTCCGCCTGCCCCCGATCCTCTGCTCCGCCCAGCACCATGACGCTGGCGTCGGGCAACATGCCGTCGGCCGCGGTCAGGCTGCGGGCGAGTGCCGCGAAGCGCTCGGCTCGCCAGGTCTTCGCCCGCCAATTGGCGGCGGGCGCCAAGGCCAGCACCGTCCTCTCCCTTGGAATCACCGCCGCGGCGCGGGCCGCGTGCTCGGGCGCGATCCAGAGCCGGGGCGGCGGCGGCCGGTCGCCGAGGCCGAACAGCCGGGCGAGGCGCACCACCCGGTGCTCGGCGCTGGTGGATTTCAGCAAGACCCGCCGCTCCCGGGCCGCCAGGAGGTAGGCCAAGAGCGAGCCGCGGAGATCCACCACCAGCCGCCAGGGCCGACCCACGGTCCCGGCCCACAAGCCGAGCCAATGGCCGGCCCATCCCCGCTTTTCCAAGGTCAGCACCCGCTCCAGCCCCGGCACCGCCTGGAACAGCGGCGCCGCCAGGGGCCCGCAGGCGATGGTGATGCGCGCACCCGGATAGGCCTCGATGAGATAGCCCAGCACACCCGTCGACAGCACCGCATCGCCGATGCGGGTGGAGGTGACGAACAAGAGGTTCATCGAGAGCTTGCGGAACAGATGCGAACCGGCATCGAGCACGTTATAGGGTTGGGGGCCGGCCTTGCCAAGCAACGAGCCGGTCCCCGCCTCCGCCTTGCAATGAGGCGGGGACCGGACCAACTCATAGGCGGACGTCATCGGAGGGCAATCATGGTTGCTGCGTCGTTCTCCCTGCTCGAAGGCAGGGGCCTCATCCAGGTCGGCGGCGAGGATCGGGTCGCCTATCTGCAAGGCCTGGTCTCGAACGACGTGAGCAAGGTCGCCGAAACCCGTGCGCTCTATGCCGCCTTTTTGACGCCGCAGGGACGCTACCTGCACGACTTCTTTCTGGCCGAGCATGGCGGCAGCTTCCTCATCGACTGCGAGGCCGAGCGTGCCGCCGACCTCAAGCGGCGGCTCTCGCTCTACAAGCTGAGATCCAAGGTGGCGCTCGCGGATGCGACCGCCGACTGGCTGGTCGCGGTCGTCTGGGGCGACGGGGCGGCGATGCGTTTCGGGCTTGCCGATGCCGCCGGCGCGGCCGCTCCCTTCGCCGGGGGTGTGGCCTTCGTCGATCCGCGATTGAGCCGGCTGGGCACCCGCGCGCTGCTGCCGCGCCAGAGCGGCACGCAACCCCTGGAGGCGCTCGGCCTCTTATCCGGCGATGCCAAGGATTATCACCGACTCCGCATCGCCGAAGGCGTGCCGGACGGCAGCCGCGACCTCATCGTCGACCGCGCGATCTTGCTCGAGAACGGCTTCGACGAGCTGAATGGCGTCGATTGGCAGAAGGGCTGCTATATGGGCCAGGAGCTGACCGCGCGCACCAAGTATCGCGGCCTGGTGCGCAAGCGGCTGATGCCGGTCGAGGTCGAGGGGCCGATGCCCGAGCCAGGCACGCCGGTCACCCTCGATGGCGCCGAAGCCGGCGAGATGCGCTCGGGGCTCGACGGCAAGGCCTTGGCCATGATCCGGCTGGAAGCCTTCGAGAAGGTGCTGGCAGAAGGCAAGACGCTTGCCGCCGGTGCGGCCCTGCTCCGCCCGCGCAAGCCCGATTGGGCCAGCTTCTGATGGCCGACGACGACCGGAAGTTCTTCAACGACGGCGCCGCCTATGAGCAGTTGATGGGACGGTGGAGCCGGCGCGCCGGCGCCCTCTTCCTCGATTGGCTGGCGGTCGGCAAAGGCATGCGCTGGCTCGACGTCGGCTGCGGCAACGGCGCCTTCACCGAGGTGATGATCGCCAAGGCCGCGCCGGGCGAGGTCCGGGGCATCGACCCGTCCGAGGCCCAGATCGACTACGCCCGTGGCCGCGCCGAATCGAAGCCGGCGGAGTTCCAGGTCGGCGACGCCGAGGCGCTGCCATTCGCTGACGCCGCCTTCGATGTCGCCGTCATGGCGCTGGTCATCACCTTTGTGCCGAACCCCGGGAAGGCGGTCGGCGAGATGGTGCGGGTGGTGAAGCCGGGCGGACTCGTCGCAACCTATATGTGGGACATCCTCGGCGGCGCCTTTCCGCTCGAGCCGATGCGCGCGGGGTTGCTCGCGATCGGCATCGATGCGCCGCGATCGCCGGGCGCGGAAGTATCGCAAAAGGCCGAGCTCAACCGCCTGTGGACCGAGGCCGGGCTCGAAGCGGTCGAGACGCGCGAGATCGCGATCGAGGTCGCCTTCCGCGACTTCGACGAATTCTGGGACTCCAACATGGCGCTCGCCACGCCCATCGTGCAGAAGGTGCGCGCCTTGTCTCCGGCGGATCTCGAACGGCTCAAGGCGATCCTGCGGCAACGCCTGCTGAAGGGCGCTGACGGCCGGATCTCCTTCCCCGCGCGCGCCAATGCGGTGAAAGGTCGCGTGCCGCAGTAGCGCCTCGCCTCAAAGCGCCTTCCGAAACGTCAGATTGATCCGACTTGCGCCGGTGAGCGGATGCGCGCCCGCTGCCGGCGCGTCCACGCCGTGAAAGGCAAGGCGCGCCGGCCCGCCCCAAACCACGACGTCGCCATGCTGCAAGGGAATGCGCCGGGGCCTGTCGCTGCGCGTCTCGCCACCGAAGAGAAAGACCGCGGGCTGGCCCAAGGAAACGGAGACGATGGGTTGACGCATGTCGCGCTCGTTCCTGTCCTGATGCAATGACAGGCGCGCCGGACGCTCATAGCGATTGATCAGGCATGAGTCGGGAGTGTAGCCCTCGAAGCCGGCCCAGAGGGCGGCGCGCTCGGCGAAACCCCGCAAGATGTCGGGCATCGCCGGCCACGCCTGTGCCGCTTCCGGGTCAGTGGCCTGATAGCGGTATCCCTGTCGATCAGTGACCCATCCCACCTCGCCGCAATTGGTCATGGCGACCGACATCCGGAAACCACCGGGCGTCACCATATGGCGGAACGGCGCCAGCCTTTCGACCCCGGCGACAGCCGCGAGCAAGGCGGCCGCGTCGGGCTCGACGAAGCGCCGAAGCACAGTCGCGCCCCGGCAAATAGCGGCGATGCCTGCCGCGGCCTCGCTCGCTGGGCCGAACAGATCGCCTGCCGCAGCACCCTTGATCCTGCTCATGCGTCGGCCGATGCCATATGCCAGGGAATTGGGGCGTGCGGGCGCGACGTCAACTCCCTCCCCCGCCCAAGGCGCGAGGGAGGGAACCGGACTCTATCAGAGTTCACGCCCGAACGGGCTCGGCGGCCGGTGCCTTCGCCTTGCCCGCTTCGGTCTTTCCGTTGATCCAGCGTGCAGCGGCTTCGGCGACCCGCTTGCCGAAATGGATGGCGGTCTTGCGGTCGCCTTCAGGCGGGGTCAGCTCGGCGGGCTGATCGGAATTGGACTGGGTCATGAGCCCAATCCAGGAGCCCAGCCGATTCAAGTCGGCCGGGCTGCCCTTGGAGGAATTGTTGCCGGGAGGCAGGTCGAGCCCGACCCACAGCATCTGATGCTGCATCGCCAGGATATTGAAATACTGCAGCGAGTTGAGCTTGTCGCCATTCTGGGAGGCGGAGTTGGTGAAGCCGGCGGCGAGCTTGTCGCGCCAGGCGAGGCTCATCCAGCGCTTCGAGCTGGCGTCGGCGAAGACTTTGAACGGGCCGGACGGCCCGCCCATGTAGGTCGGCGCGCCGAAGATAATGGCGTCGGCCGCATCGAGCGTGCTCCAGTCGGCCTCATCGATCTTGTCCACGGCGATGACATTGACCTTGGCGCCGGCGACCTGGCCGGCCCCCTTGGCGACTTCCTCGGCCACGACCTTGGTGTGGCCGTAGCCCGAGTGATACGCGATCGCGACTTGAACCATGGATTTGCTTCCTTCTGTTGGTGAGATTTGTAAGCGTTAGTGTTACCAAAATGCACAAAAAAACAGGGCTTATCCCGTCGCCGCGCGCGCTCCGATCTCGCCGACGATGTCGGCGACGGTGATGTGCGACAGCTCGGCCTTCAGCGCCTGCTCGGTGCGCGAGCGTACCTGCGCCAGCACGCGCTGAATCTTGCGGCCGACCGGGCAAGCATCGTTCGGGTGCTGATGCACGGCGAAGGAGTCGTTGGCTTCCACCGCCTCATGGATATCCCAGAGCCGGATGCGATCGGGCTGCTTCGCCAAGGTCACGCCGCCGGCGGCACCGCGCTGGGCATGCACCAGCCCGGCCCTGCCGAGCGCGGCGATGAGCCGTCGCACCACGACGGGATTGGTGTTGATGCTGCCGGCCATGAACTCAGAGGTGGTCGGGCCATCGGCCTTGAGGGCCAAGATAGCCATGATGTGGGTCGCCATCGCGAAGCGGCAATTGCTGGACATCGATTTCGTCCTTCGTCGCCTACATGGTTACGAATTGCGAAGGCTGCAAGAGGGCGGGATGTGCCCATCCGTCGGCGCCCGCGATTCGGATGACTACACAGGGCGATCCGCCGGACGCGGCTTCGTGCGCTTCCCCGCTCGTTCCAGAATCGCCTTCGCTCGCCCCGGCTCGGCACGCGCACCCCGCGCCTTGAAATAACGCGCGGCCTCCGCCTGAGCACCGACTCGCGCGGCAATCGCGGTGGCAATGTACTGATTGAGGCTCACCCCGGCCGCTTCTGCCTGGGCGCTGGCCTCCTCCTTGAGATCGTCCGGAAGCCGAAGCGGAAATGGGCTCATGATCGAATTCTCCGTAACACGGCGGCGGGGCGTTCGACTGCAATGCCGAAGCGGGCGCCCGCGGCTGCCATATCCCTGATGTTGAAAGTCGCAATCGCGTCGGCGCCACCGTTGATCGCCGTTTCCAATACGAGATCGTCATCTGGATCGGCTGCTAGCGGCCGCCAACGATAGTCGAATGGCACCGGATCGCATATTTCCGCCAATTCGTCGAGCACAGCCAGTACCTCTTCGAGGCTCAGCCCAATCATGTCCAGCATCCTCGGTCGCGTCAGCACCTTCTCGTATTCAAGCAGCAGTGCGGTCGAAAGCAGCAGATGCGCTTGGCCGTCCAACAGGTCCAACAGAAGCTGGCGCGACGCACCACGCGGACTGTCAAAAGCCGCCACCATGACGTCGGTGTCTATGACAAGCCGGTGCACAGCGATATCTTATATGGCGTCGGTGGCCGCTTCAAGAACGTGATGTCACCCGCAACATCACCACCAGACTACTCCGCCGCCTGCTTCTGGGCGGCGATGGTCGCCTGGGCGGCGGCCAGCCTTGCGATCGGCACGCGGAAGGGCGAGCAGGAGACGTAGTCGAGGCCGATTTTCTCGCAGAAGCGGATCGAGGCGGGATCGCCGCCATGCTCGCCGCAGATGCCGAGCTTGATCTTGGGCCTGGTCCGGCGCCCGCGCTCGGCGGCGATCTCGACCAGCTGGCCCACGCCCTCGGTGTCGAGGGTGACGAAGGGATCGGCCTCGAGGATGCCGCGGTCCTGATAGGTCTTGAGAAATGAGCCGGCGTCGTCCCTGGACAGGCCGAAGGTCGTCTGGGTCAGATCGTTGGTGCCGAAGCTGAAGAACTCCGCCACCTCGGCGAGCTTATCGGCGGTGAGGGCGGCGCGCGGCAGCTCGATCATGGTGCCGACGAGATAGTCGAGCTTGACGCCGCTCTCGCGGATGACCTCGGCGGCGACCCGGTCGATCAAGGTCTTCAGGATGTCGAGCTCGCGCCTGGTGGCGGCGAGCGGGATCATCACCCCCGCGATCACCTTCTCGCCGGACTCCTTCGACACCTGGGCCGCCGCCTCGAAGATGGCGCGGGCCTGCATCTCGTAGATTTCGGGATAGGAGATGCCGAGCCGGCAGCCACGGTGGCCCAGCATCGGATTGGATTCGGTGAGCTCGAGCGCCCGGTGGCGAAGCGCCTCGGCATCCGCACCAGAAGCGGCCGCCACCTCGGCGATCTCCGCCTCCGTGTGCGGCAGGAATTCGTGCAAGGGCGGGTCGAGGAGCCGTACCGTCACCGGCAAGCCGTGCATGATCTGGAAGAGCTCGACGAAGTCGGCGCGCTGCATCGGCATGATCTTGGCGAGTGCGGCGCGGCGGCCCCTCTCGTCGGCGGCCATGATCATCTCGCGCACGGCCAGGATGCGCGAGGCATCGAAAAACATATGCTCGGTGCGGCAAAGCCCGATGCCTTCCGCCCCGAAGCGCCTGGCGGCGCGCGCATCGGCCGGGGTCTCGGCATTGGAGCGCACGCGCATGCGGCGAAGCTCGTCCGCCCATTCCATGATGGTGGCGAAATCGCCGGAGAGCTCCGGCTGGATGGTCGGCACCTCGCCCAGCATCACCTCGCCGGTGGCGCCGTCGATGGTGATGACATCGCCCTTATGGAGCGTGTTGCCGCGCACGAACATGGTCTGCTTGGCATAATCGATCCTAAGCTCGCCGGCGCCGGTCACGCAGGGCCGGCCCATGCCGCGGGCGACCACCGCGGCGTGGCTAGTCATGCCGCCGCGGGTGGTCAAGATGCCTTCGGCGGCGTGCATGCCGTGGATGTCCTCGGGGCTGGTTTCGACCCTAACGAGGATGATCGCCTCGCCCTTGGCGGCGCGCTCTTCGGCCTCGTCGGCGGAGAAGACGATGCGGCCGGATGCCGCACCCGGGGAGGCCGGCAGTCCGCGCACCAGGACCGTGCGCTTTGCCCTCGGATCCAGGGTCGGGTGCAGGAGCTGGTCCAAGGAGTTGGGATCGATGCGCCGGACCGCCTCGCGCCGGTCGATCAGCCCCTCGCCCACCATGTCGACGGCGATCTTGAGCGCGGCCCGGGCCGTGCGCTTGCCCGAACGGGTCTGCAACATCCACAGCTTGCCGCGCTGCACGGTGAACTCGACGTCCTGCATGTCGCGGTAATGCGCTTCCAGCCGGTGGCGCACACGGTCGAGCTCGACGAAGGTCTCCGGCAGCGCCTCTTCCATCGCCGGCAGGCGCGACAGATTGGCCATCTTGCCGGAGATGGTGAGCTGCTGGGGCGTGCGGATACCGGCGACCACGTCCTCGCCTTGGGCGTTCACCAGGAACTCGCCGTAGAAGCGGTTCTCGCCCGTGGACGGATCGCGGGTGAAGGCGACGCCGGTGGCGCAATCGGCACCCATATTGCCGAAGACCATCGCCTGCACGGTCACCGCCGTGCCCCAGTTCTCCGGGATCTCATGCAGACGGCGGTAGGTGATGGCGCGCTGGTTCATCCAGCTGCCGAAGACCGCGCCGATGGCGCCCCAGAGCTGCTCCTCCGGGTCCTGCGGGAACGGCTTGCCGAGCGCGTCTGCGACCCGGTCCTTATAGGCCTCAACCAGGCTCTTCAAATCGTCGGCATCGAGCTCGGTGTCGAGGGCCACACCCTTGTCTTCCTTGGCGGCCTCGAGGATCTCCTCGAAGCTGTGATGCTCCATGCCGAGCACGACGTCGCCATACATCTGGATGAAGCGGCGATAGCTGTCATAGGCGAAGCGCCGATCGCCCGAGGCCCGGGCGAGACCGCTCACGGTCGCATCGTTCAAGCCCAGATTAAGCACGGTGTCCATCATGCCCGGCATCGACACGCGCGCACCCGACCGAACGGAGACCAGGAGCGGCCGCTCGGGATCGCCGAAGCGGGCGCCGACCACGGCCTCGATGCGGCGCAAGGCCGCCTGCACCTCGGCCTTCAGATCCCCGGGATAGCGCCGGTCGTTGGCGTAGAAGGCGGTGCACACCTCGGTGGTGATGGTGAAGCCCGGCGGCACCGGCAGGCCGAGGCCGCACATCTCGCCGAGATTGGCGCCCTTGCCGCCCAGGAGGTCGCGCAGTGCGGCTCCGCCATCCGCCTTGCCGTCGCCGAAGCTGTAAACCCACTTGGTCATGGCCGTCCTTAGCCCTCGATCTTCGAGAAATCCGCGATCGCATCCATGCCGACGCGGATCTGCGACAAGAGTGACAGGCGATTGCGGCGGAGATCGGGCTCATCGGCGTTGACGGTCACCCGATCGAAGAAGGCGTCAACCGGCGTCCGGAGCCCCGCCAGCATGGCCATGGCGCCGGCAAAATCCCCCTCCGCCAGCATCGGATCGCTGCGGCTGGCGAGCTCGGCGATGCTCTGGAACAACCGCTCCTCCTCGCTCTGGCGAAAATGCCCGGGATCGGCCAGGCGGTCATAGCTGGTGCCGTCCTTCTTCTCCTCGATGCGGAGAATGTTGGCGGCGCGGCGATAGGCCACGAGCAGATTGGCGCCGTCATCGGTCTCCAGAAAGCGGGCGAGCGCCTCCGCGCGCTGGATCAGCCGCACCATGTCATCCTCGCCGCCGATGGCGCCGAAGGCGGCGTCAATGAGGTCGTGGCGGATGCCCTTCTCGCGCAAGATCACCTTGAGGCGATCGGCGAAGAAGGCGAGAAGCTCGTCATTCAAGGGACGTTCGCCGGTCGCCGCCGTTTGAGCATGGGCAAGGCGCTTGGCGGCTGCGTCGAAGGCGTCGTTCAGGCGAATGCGGATGCCGTTCTCCAGGATGAGGCGAATGGCCCCCAGCGCCGCGCGGCGGAGCGCGAACGGATCCTTGGAGCCGGTCGGCTTCTCGCCGACGGCGAAAAAGCCGACCAGCGTATCGAGCTTGTCGGCGAGGGCAACGGCGACCGAGACCGGCGCCACCGGGCAGCGTTCATTGGGCCCGAGCGGCGCATAATGCTCGGCGACGGCCTCGGCCACGGCCAAGGGCTCGCCGTCGGCGAGCGCGTAGTAGCGGCCCATGATTCCCTGCAGCTCGGGGAATTCACCGACCACCCCGGTGGTGAGATCGGCCTTGGCCAGGAGTGCCGCCCGATGCGCGAGCTCCGGTGCTGAGGCCGGAATCGATGTCGCAAGGAAGCGCGCGAGCTCGGCCACGCGCTCGACCTTGTCGTGGAGGCTGCCGAGCTTGGCGTGGAAGACGATGTCCTTCAGCGCCGGGACCCGGCTCGCCAAGGGTTGCTTCTTGTCCTGATCCCAGAAAAAGCGGGCATCGGCAAGCCGCGCGCGCAAGACCCGCTCGTTCCCAGCCACGATCGCTTGGCCGCCATCATCGGCCTCGGTGTTGGCGACGACGACGAAGCGCGGCGCCAAGCGCCCATCGGCGGTCTCCAGCGCCAGGTAGCGCTGGTGGGCGCGCATCGAGGTGGTCAGCACCTCCACCGGCAGATCCATGAAGCTCGGATCGATGGAAGCCAGCAGCACGACCGGCCACTCCACCAGCCCCGCCAGCTCATCGAGTAGGCCGTGATCGGGCCTGAGGCGCAGTCCCTCGGCCGCCGCCAGGCTATTGACCGCAGTCTCGATCCGGCTGCGCCGGTCGGCCGCATCGAGGAGGACGAAGCGCTTCGCCAGCTTTCGGCGATAATCGGCAAAGCCGCGCACCGAGAAGGGCTTCGGTGCGATAAAGCGGTGGCCCGCGGTCACGTTGCCGAAGCCGAGCCGCTCAGCCGGAGCCGATGTCGCGGAGCCGAAGTCGACCTCGCCCGCGACCGTCTTGCCGTCGAAGACGCAAACCACCGATTGCAGCGGCCGGACCCAGCGCTGCGCGGTGGTGGCCCAGCGCATCGATTTCGGCCATTCGAAGGCGCGGATGAGCTCGGCGATGGGATCCGCCAGCACGGAGTCGGTCGGCCGGCCCGGCTGCTTGAGGCGGTGAAAATAGAAGACGCCCTTGCCGGTATCCCTGCGCTCGCATTGCTCGACCGAGGCGAGGCCGTTGGCGCGGAGAAAGCCGTCGATCGCCTGAGGCGGGGCATCGATGCGCGGCCCCCGGCGCTCGACGACCACATCGGGCTGCTGCGCCGGCAGCTTGCGCACCACGCCGGCGATCCGCCGCGGCGTGGCAAAGGTGGCGATATCATCCTCGCCGATCTTGGCGAAGCCGAGACCATGGACGAGCGCTGCCAAGCGCCGGGCGAGCTGCTCGGCCGCCGCCTTCTGCATGCGCGCCGGAATTTCCTCCGATCTCAGCTCGATCAGCAGTTCAGCCATGACCTAGAGCCGTATCGTCTGAGCGATTTGACACGCCCTCACCCTCCCGCGAGGACGCGGGCCCCTCGTCGGGCCGCTTTTCGCGGCCCCGACCCCGCAATGCGGGGTCCGGAGCGCGAAGAGCGCTCGGACGGGCCGAGCGCAGCGAGGCGGGTGAGGGTCGGCGTGACGAGCACATTCTACTGGGCCGCCTCTCCGATGGAGGCCACCCACGCCTCGCAGCAACCCTTGGCGAGGCCGCGGATGCGGCCGAGATAGGCGGCACGCTCGGTCACGCTGATGACGCCGCGGGCATCCAAGAGATTGAACAGATGGCTCGCCTTCAGGCACTGGTCATAGGCGGGCAGCGGCAGCTTCACTGCCAACAGCGCCTGGCACTCCGCTTCGGCATCGGCGAAGTGGCGGAACAGTTTCTCCGGATCGGCCCGCTCGAAATTGTATTGGGAGAACTCGCGCTCGGCCTGCAGGAAGACGTCGCGGTAGGTCTTGCCGCCTTGATCCTTCGGCACGCCATCCCAATCCAGGTCGAAGATGCTGTCCACCCCCTGGAGATACATGGCCAGCCGCTCGAGCCCGTAGGTGAACTCGACCGGCACCGGGGCGCAGTCGAGGCCGCCCACCTGCTGCATGTAGGTGTACTGGCTCACCTCCATGCCGTCGCACCAAACCTCCCAGCCCAAGCCCCAGGCGCCGATCGCCGGGTTCTCCCAGTCGTCCTCGACGAAGCGGATGTCGTGGCGCTCCGCCGACAGCCCGATCCGCTCCAGGCTCCCCAGATACAGCTCCTGGCTGTCGGTGGGCGAGGGCTTCAGGATCACCTGGAACTGGTAGTAGTGCTGCAGCCGGTTGGGGTTCTCGCCATAGCGCCCGTCCTTGGGCCGGCGCGAGGGTTGCACATAGGCGCATTTCCAGGGCTGGGCCCCGAGGGCGCGGAGCGTGGTCGCGGGATGCAAGGTGCCGGCGCCGACCTCGACATCATAGGGCTGCAGGATGACGCAGCCCTGCTCCGCCCAGTAGGTCTGAAGCTGGAAAATCAGGCCTTGAAAGCTGGTCGCAGCAGCCGGACGGCTTCGCGCCATGCCGCGTCTCCCCGGCTCATATTGCGGTGCGGAAAATAGACATCGCCCGGCGGCTGGGTCAAGCATGGGGCGGCACTTGGGGGCGGTGTCCCATCCCGCGCGTGCCCGGGACCGGGACGACGGTACGGCCGTCAGCCTCGCTCGAAGCCTGTCCCTCCCAGCGCGTGCCCGGCGCGGGGACGCCGGGACTGGCCTCGCGCCCCCCACAGCGAGGCCCATGAGACTAGCCGTGCCGCTCCGAATTCGAAGCCTCGAATCGTGGTGGATAATGGGGATTCTTAGCGGCTGAAATCCACCGCCACCGTGTTGCCGCCGCTCACGCTGAGCGTTTCGTGGCCTGTCGTTCCAGGTACGTCTTTACGATCATCAGCCGATTTAGGATCCATGCCCAAAAGGCAGTACGCACGGACACGGATTGAGCCGTGAAGTGCCTGTCGAGGGTGTCTCGAAACCGAATACAGGCAACTTGGCGCCGTTCCCGTTCTTTTTTTCGGCTCGCGTATCGTAGAAAAACTCCCATTTGCGGGCTAACGGTGAGCTCACCAGCTCGCGCCTTCATCAAGAACATGTATTCTGCAATACAAAACATGATTGCTTCATCTTGCGTTGCTACAATCGAGTCAAGATCGACAAGCTCGTTCGCACTTTGCACGTGCTTCAACGGATTGGCCGTACGGTCATTGAACTCTCTCCAGAGTTTTTCGGGAGGATAGCCGCATTCTTTGCTGATCGCCGAGAAAGCAGTCGAAACCGACTTTGCATTCTCATTCTTGTTCAAGTCCCGCAATATCTGAGAGGCGGGAAACAGAAGCGAGGCGACTGCAATGGGATCATGGCCCAGTAGGTAACTGCGAATTGCAGCGTTGACCTGTCGACGAGCGATCTCGATTTTTTCAATCTTTGCCAAATTCACCTCGGCGGGGATACAGCCCGACTTAGCGACTGAAATCGACCGCGACCGTGTTGCCGCCGCTCACCATGACGCCGACGCGCTCCTTTGGCTTAGGCTGATAGCCGCCGGACAAGAGTGCGGCGAAGGCGGCCGCCCCGCCCGGCTCTGCCACCACCCGGAGGGTCTTCCACAAGGCTTCCTGGGACCGGCGGATGGCATCGTCGCCGACCAGCACCACCCGCTCGATATGGGCCTGGGCGATCGGGAACATGAGGGTGCCCACCCGGCGGGGTGCCAGCGAGTCGGCGGCGATTCCGCCCGCTTCGGCATCGACCGGCTTTCCCGCCGCCAAGGCCCGGGTCAGGGTCGGGGCGGCTTCCGGCTCGACGCCGATCACCTTGACCCGGCCCTGAAACCACGCAGCGATGCCGCCGATGAGCCCGCCGCCGCCGACCGCGACCAGGAGCGTGTCGAGCTCGGGAACTTGGCGGTCGAGTTCGACCCCGATCGTGCCTTGGCCCAAAAGCGTCTCTTCCTGATCGAAGGCATGCACCGCCATGGCGCCGGTCTTGGCCATCCAGCGCTCGCTCTCGGCCAGCGCATCGGCATAGCGCTCGCCGCCGACCACGAGGTCGGCGCCGTAGTCGCGGATCCGCTGCACCTTGGCGAGCGAGGCGATGCTGGGCACGAAGATCTTGGCCGGCACGCCCAATTTCATCGCCGCATAGGCAACGGCGGCGCCGTGGTTGCCGCCCGAGGCCGCCACCACGCCCGGCTCCGGCACCTGGCGCGACAACAGGCCGGTGAAGGCGCCCCGCGCCTTGAACGAGCCGGAATGCTGCATCAGCTCCAGCTTCAGATGGAGCGAGCCCGGGGCCAGGCCGAAATCGGCGGCATCGAGCTGGATGACCGGCGTCAGGCGGATATGCGGCCGGATGAGCGTCTCGGTCCGGGCGATCCGTTCCGGGCTGATCGTGGCCACGCGCGTCTCGGTCATGCCTCACTCCCAGGGAACGGTATTTTTGCTGGCCGGCTCAACCGGGATAGGGACAATCGGACCGGCCGCAGGAGCGCGCCGCGCGCGGCGCCACATAGGTGCCGCAGGTAGAGCAGGCGACCATGGTCTCGCTGGGGGCGGATGGACGCTTCCCCATCGCAGGCTCTCCCCGCGCCGCCGCCTGGCGCCGCAGCAGCTCCACGCGGTTGATCCATCGGTAGCCATACCAGACCGCGGCGATGATCGCGGCCAAGACCAAGAGCTTGGTCATGCTGAAGCCGAACATGGGGTCCTTCTTAACGAGCCGCCGGAGCTGGGGTCAAGGCAAGTGAAGCCTCATTCACTTCGGCACGACGACCTCGCCCCGTGACCGCCTCATCCTTCGACAGGCTCAGGATGAGGCAAACCTAACCATGCCCTCATGCTGAACTTGTCGAAGCATGAGGCTCCAGGGAACTCGCGTGCGCCTCACAGGCCGAAGCGGGCCCAGAGGGCTCGCTCTTCGAGCGCGTCGACGGCTTGGCTGAGCCAGAGCTGGTCGCCGCTGCCGCCGATCCCGAGGCGGCGCGACAACCAGGAACGCTCGCGCGCGACCGGCCGCAAGCGCACATCCTCGCCAAAGCGGGCGCGCATGACCCCGCGCACGTCACCAATGCCGTCGATGAGGCCGAGCGCCACGGCTTCGCTGCCGGTCCACACGCTGCCGTCGAACAGCGCCTCGTGCGGCTGGACCAGCTTGCCGGCGCGCCGCTCGCTGACCAGGTCCTTGAAGCGCTCATGGATCTCGACCTGGATCTGCTGCAGGCGCTCGACATCCTCTCGGCGCTCGGGGCGATAGGGATCGAGCATCGATTTCTTCACCCCGGACGTGTAGAGCCGCCGCTCGACCCCGACCCAGCGCATGAGCTCGGGGAAGCCGAAGCCGGCATAGATGACGCCGATCGAGCCGACGATCGAGGCTTCGTTCGCGTAAAGCTCGTCGGCCGCGGTCATGAGCCAATAGCCGCCGCTCGCCGCCACGTCCTCGGCGAAGGCGAAGACCGGCACCTTCTTCTCCTGGGCCAAGTCGCGGATGCGCTTGTGGATGAGGGCCGCCTGCACGGCCGAGCCGCCCGGCGAGTTCACCACCAGCGCCACCGCCTTGAGGCGCGGCAGCTCGAAGGCGCGCTCGATGGTCTCCGCCATGCTCTCAAGGCTCATGCCCCGGAACGGCCTCGTCGCCATGATCGGACCCGAGAGCCGCAAGACCGCCACCGTCGGCGGCGGCGAGCGCCACTGCCGGAGACGCTTGGCGAGGCGACCGGACCAGCTCATGGCTGAGCTTACCCGCGCGGGTCAGGCGAGGGAAAGCGGGTGGGCGTCGCGGAGGATCGCCTCGGCGGCGGCGGTGAAGCGCCCATCTGCCTGGTGCAGCACGATCCCCGGCAACAGCCGGAGGGCCGCCCGGCTGCCGCGCCGGGCCGACACGATCACCCGCTTGGCCGGGCGACCCGCTTTCGGCCACAGCGGCATGACCGCGATGGCGCCGGCGCCACGCTCGAGGCCGGCAAGCAGATCGGCCAGGCGATCGGCCCGGTGAATGACGGTGAGCGAGGCCTTGGGTGCGGCAAGGGCGAGCGCAAAGGCGAGCCATTCCTCGAGGCTCGCCCCTTCGACCGTCGCGGCTCTCTTGCCCGGGCTCGGTCCTTCGCTCGCCCGCTCGGCCTCGAGATAGGGCGGATTGGCGATGACATGATCGAAGCGCTGCCCGGCCAGGGCCGGCGGCGGGTCCCTGAGCGAGCCGTCGAAGACGGTGAGGTCGTCGATCCCGTTCAAGGCCGCATTCAGCCGCGCCAAGCGCGCGAGCTCGCTCTGCACCTCGAGACCGACGATGCGCAAACCGGGAACCCGCGCGGCGAGGCAGAGTGCCGCGGCACCGGCACCGATGCCGAGATCGAGCACGCTCTCCCCCGGCTCGGCCTCGACGGCGGCGGCCAGCAGCACCGGATCGATCGCGGCGCGATAGCCCGCTTTTGGCTGGGTCAGCCGAACGCGCCCGCCCAGGAGACGGTCCTCGCTCTCCGCCTCAGGCATCGGCGGAAAGCTCGCCCGCCTCCACGAGCAACCGCCGCGCGGACTGGAAGTCCTCGGTCGCGACCATGAGCCGGCGCTGGATCGCGCCGACGCTGCCTTCGAGCAGGCTCATATGGGTGTCCAGCACCACGGCCTCGATCTTGGCATCGGATAACAGGGCCATCAGCCAGGAGAGCCGAACGGGATCGTTGGTGCGCAAGAGTTCCCGCATCGACGGCGCTCCCCTCCGGCCGCACTTGACCCCACGGTCAGCGGACTTATGCTCGCGGACTGCGTACCCCACAGTCAAGTCGATGGGACCGACCAATGGCGGTCGCGGCCAGCCTCAAGCATGATCACCCGGCCCTCAGGCCGTCGCTCGACCGCCTGGCGAGCCTGGTCGAGGCCGATATGGGGCGGGTCAACGAGCTCATCGTCAAGCGCATGCACAGCCAGGTCGGGCTCATTCCCGAGCTGGCCGGGCACATCATCGCCGCCGGCGGCAAGCGGCTCCGGCCGATGCTGACCCTGGCGGCATCCCGGCTCTGCGGCTATGAGGGATTCAAGCATATCGGGCTCGCCGCGGCGGTCGAGTTCATCCATACCGCGACCCTGCTGCACGACGATGTGGTGGATGAGAGCGATCTCCGCCGCGGGCTCGCCAGCGCCAATTCCTTGTGGGGCAACAAGGCGAGCGTGCTGGTCGGCGACTTCCTCTTCAGCCGCGCCTTCGAGCTGATGGTCGAGGCGGGCTCGCTCGAGGTCCTGGGCATCCTCGCGCATGCCGCCGCCGTGATCGCCGAGGGCGAGGTGCAGCAGCTCACCACCAGCAACGACACGGCGACGACGGAAGCCGCCTATCTCGACGTGATCCGCGGCAAGACGGCGCAGCTCTTCGCCGCCGCGGCCAGGGTCGGCGCCATCGTCGCCGACCGGCCGGTCGGCGAGGCCGACGCCCTCGAGCGCTACGGCATGAACGTCGGCATCGCCTTCCAGCTGGTCGACGACGTGCTCGACTATTCCGCCCGGCAAGCCGAGCTCGGCAAGACCGTCGGCGACGATTTCCGCGAAGGCAAGCTGACCCTGCCGGTCATCCTCGCCTTCGAGCGGGGCGACGAGGCCGAACGCGCCTTCTGGCGGCGCACTCTCGAGGAGCTGGAGCAGCGCGAGAGCGATCTGGCCGAGGCGGTGCAGCTCATGGAGCGCCACCAGGCCTTGGGCGACGCGATGAACCGCGCCCGGCACTATGCCGAGCTCGCCCGCGCCGCGCTCGCCCCCTTCGCCGATCAGCCGATCAAGCGGGCGCTCTTGGACGCCGTCGACTTCACCGTCGAGCGCGCTTACTGATCCAGGCTTCCTGAGAGAGAGAGAGACGGAGACGAGCGATGACCAGCTTGCGGGGCGGTCTCATCCAGATGAGCCTCAAGGGCGATGCCTCGATGTCGCCCGAAGAGATCCGCCGACGGATGATCGAGGCGCACCTGCCGCTGATCGATGCCGCCGGCAAAGAGGGCGTCAAGGTGCTGTGCATGCAGGAGGTATTCACCCAGCCCTATTTCTGCCCGAGCCAGGACGCCAAATGGTACGCGGCGGCGGAGAAGATTCCCGATGGGCCGACCACCAAGCTCCTGCAGGAGCTGGCGGCCAAGCACGCCATGGTGATCGTGGCGCCGATCTACGAGGAGGACATCACCGGGGTCTACTACAACACCGCCGCCGTCATCGACGCCGACGGCAAGTATCTCGGCAAGTACCGCAAGACCCATATCCCGCATGTTGCCGGATTCTACGAGAAGTTCTTCTTCAAGCCGGGCAACAGCGGCTATCCCGTCTTCACCACCGCCTATTGCCGGCTCGGCGTCTATATCTGCTACGACCGCCACTTCCCGGAAGGATGGCGGGCGCTGTCCTTGAATGGCGCGGAGTACATCGTCAACCCCTCGGCAACGGTCGCGGGCTTGAGCCAGTACCTGTGGGAGCTGGAGCAGCCGGCCTCGGCGGTCGCCAATGGCTGCTATATCGGCGCGGTCAACCGGGTCGGCACCGAGGCGCCCTGGAGCATCGGCCGCTTCTACGGCTCCTCCTACTTCGTCAATCCACGCGGCAAGATCATCGCCAAGGCGAGCGAGGACAAGGACGAGCTCATCACCGCCGACATGGACTGGGACATGGTCCGCGAGGTGAGGAACCTCTGGCAGTTCTTCCGCGATCGGCGCCCCGAGACCTATGCCGGTCTCACCCAGATCTGATCCCTAGATCTGATCCGGGGGGCCGAGACCGGAATGGCTCAGCCCCGCAACCGGCGGGCTTTAGCTAACCTTCGCACCCTTGAGCATATCGGCGCAGGCGGAGGCCAGCGCACGGTCCGGCGAGGTCATGCCCAGCATCGTCGCCCAACCGGCTTCCTGGACCACCTGGCTGCGGTTGTAGGATTCCGTCGTATTGAACTTGAGGAGCTTGGTGCCGTCGACGTCCTGTTGAGCCTTAGCGACACAGAACGGGACGAGCGCCGCCACGACCGCGGTATTGGCGCGGTCAGCAGCCATACGCTCCGCGCTGCTGGAGGTGGTCCAGCCAAATTGCCAAAAACCGATAATCATCATTGCAATGGCACCTAGAATAACGCCCCAGACTCCCGGCTTCACGTAAGGAGGAATGGTCATCGTGAGACTCCCTGAATTACGAATGTAGTTTTCTTGTCCCACAATACATGGTGGCTGCCTCGTCAACATACTACAGGCGACCGCATCTTTAGCCCGGGCTCGGGCCATCTCCCGGCATTCGCAAGCGCCTCATCCGGCGGTGCCAGTCGGCACCGGGACGGACCATTCCAGGCCATGGCGGCGGCGGGCGATCAGACAGGCCTCGTCACCCGGCTGACAAGCGCGGCAAACATCGGGCCTGACGGAATAGATCGAGCAGGACGTCGATACACCGACCTCTCCGATGAGCGCCGCGCAGCGATCGCCCTGGCATCGCATCCGCCCCAGCCCTTCGTCGACCAATGTCGGCGGAATTCGAGCCAGTGCGGCGTCGTCTTCCAAGGTGAAGCGCGGCCATTCGCTGGAATAGGCGCAGCATGCCCCGCAGGTCTGGCAATCGAACCCTTCCAGGTCTTCGGCGGCGGGAGCAAGCGTCATGGGTCGCATCTCGAGAGGCAGCAGGTAACGGGCGCGGGCGCATCCTCTCATCCGAGGGCGGGTTTCGCCTAATGGCTTTCGGTCATTCCAGTGGCTGTGGTACTGAGGGGCTAGCATAGGAGATGCCATGGCGATGAAGCCGAACTACGGCCAGCAGCGGTTCGAACGCGAGCGAGCCAAGCGCGCAAAGAAGGCCGAGAAGCTCCGCGAGCAGCAAGAGGAGGTCGCCAGGCGCAAGGCCGGCGGCGAGGCGCCGGCTCCCGAGCTCGCCGAGGAAAAGCAGGATAAGTGAGCGGGAACAAAGGGTCTGGCGCTCATCGACGATGGCGGGCGCCAACCTTGCCGGGTGTGCGTCGGGGGACGCGAGGCTTCGCCGGGTCGCGCGGGTTTTCGGCCTCGATGACGTGCATTCCGGGGCGAGTCCGCATTGGGCCGGCGCCGTCCGGCGCATGGTTCTCGCGCAAGATTCGCATTTAGTGTAGTCTTGCCCTGCGCAGAGTTTGATCTCTGCCTTGCTTGCGGTGACTAGGACGCCATCTTTCGTCGTCGCCGCGCTACTCGCTCGTCTCAATCGAGACCGTCAGATCGACGGAAGCCTTGCTGCCGATCGCGCCACCTTATTTGGCCGCGATCGTGTCGTAAGCGCGTTTCAGGCTCCCAGCGCGCGCTCTGGGATGCGGCGTCCGCCGTTCGGGCGGGGCGCCGGGCGCTTTCGATGCCAGAAAGGAGCGTCGGGCCATGCGGGTTCGGGAGGACTATCGGGCCCTCAGCGGCCCGGAGAAGGCCGCCATGCTGCTGATGAGCCTGGGCGAGGACCATGCGTCCAAGCTGTTCGCGCTGATGAGCGACGACGAGATCAAAGAGATCTCGCAAGTCATGGCCAATCTCGGCACGGTGTCCTCCAACATCGTCGAACGGCTGTTCGTGGAGTTCGCCGAGCAGATCTCCTCCACCGGGTCGCTCACCGGCACCTTCGATTCGACCGAGCGGCTGCTGATCAAGGCGCTCGGCGACGACCGGGTCAAGGACATCATGGACGAGATCCGTGGTCCGGCCGGCCGCACCATGTGGGACAAGCTCGGCAACGTGAACGAGGTGGTGCTTGCCAACTTCCTCAAGAACGAATACCCGCAGACCGTCGGCGTGGTGCTCTCCAAGGTCAGAGGCGAGCACGCAGCAAAGGTGCTGGGTCTCTTGCCCGAGAACTTCGCCATGGAAGTGGTGATGCGCATGCTGCGCATGGAGGCGGTGCAGAAGGAGGTGCTCTCCGACATCGAGCGGACGCTCCGAACCGAGTTCATGAGCAACCTTGCGCGCACCAGCCGCCGCGACACCCACGAGATGATGGCCGACATCTTCAACAATCTGGATCGCGCCACCGAGTCGCGCTTCATCGAGGCCTTGGGAGAGCGCAACAAGGATTCCGCCGAAAAGATCAAGGCGCTGATGTTCACCTTCGATGATCTGTCGCGGCTCGACCCGAGCGGCGTACAGACGCTGCTGCGCACCGTGGACAAGAGCAAGCTGGCGATCGCGCTCAAGGGCGCCTCCGAGCAGCTCCGCGACATGTTCTTCTCCAACATGTCCGAACGGGCAGGAAAGCTGCTCCGCGAGGACATGGCCTCCATGGGCCCGATCCGCTTGAAGGAGGTGGACGAGGCGCAGACGACGATGGTTACCCTCGCCAAGGATCTCGCCTCGCGCGGCGAGATCGTGCTGTCCGACAATCAGGGCGGCGACGAGCTCGTATACTGAGCGCACCCGCTCGCACCCTGACCCACGGATAGGCCCACCATGGCAAAGCCAATAAAGAAACCGCCGCACGCCCCGACCCCGAGCAGGCCGAGCGGCATTCAGCGGCTGCGCACTCACATTCCGACCATGACCGATGCGGAGCTGGTGACGCTCCGAGAGAATGCGGAGCGGCTGGCGAAGCCGGTCGAGAATGCGAACGCGGAAAAGGACAAGCAGGTGGCGACCGCCTGGGAAGTCATTTCCCTGGTCGATGTCGAAGTCGGCAATCGCAAGCACCAAAAGCCCCCGGCGCCGGCGCGGCGCAGCGCCAAGAGCCCGGCGCCGTAGGACGGCGCAGGGGCGTCCCGGCGCCCGCCTCTCTCACTGCTCAGAGTCTTTGCGCCCCACCTCCGGCGGTCGCTAGAGCCTTGCGCGTGCCGCACGCTCCCAGCGCTGGGAATCGCAAGTGCGCAAGACACCCCCCTCCCTATCCCTCCCCCGCAAGGGGGGAGGGACTACAATAGCGACGCAGCAGCGTACCCCCTCCCCCTCGACGGGGGAGGGTTGGGGAGGGGGTGGCTCCCGAGTCTGCAAAAGTTGGTACCAGGCGACGAAACTCGCGTTCGTCCGCACCTATTCCGCATATCGCTGCCGCACGGCGACGGCGGCTGGCCGCGCGTAGCAGCGCGTCAGCCAGTCGTGAACATGGCGATGGCGGGCCACATCGAGCTGCTTTGACCGAGAGGGCGAAAGCACCGCCGCGACATTGAGGTCGCCCACGGTGAAATGCCCGCCCACCAGCCAGGCGCGTTCCGCGAGAGCGCGGTCGAGGGTTGCGAGCGCGGCACGAATGACCGGCTCGGCCCGATCGCCGATGGCGGTGCGCACATCCGAGAGAAGCACGTCGCGCTGCACCCATGGCTCGAGATGGGCGTTCGCCCAAAGGCTCCAGCGCCAGGCATCCGCCTCCCCTTCGAGCGCGCTTGGATAGAGCGGCTCCGTGCCACCGGCTCCATACCTCTTCGCTAGGTAGAGATTGATCGCGAGCGACTCAGATAGCGGGAAGTCGCCATCGCAAATCGCCGGAATGGCGCCCGCAGGATTGATGTTGAGGAAATCCGGCTGCTTCAGCGCCGGATCATCATGGGCATATGGAATATGCGTGTAGCGGAGGCCAAGCTCTTCCGCCATCCACAAGACCCGCATGGTGCGGGAACGGGGTGAGCCGTAGATGACCAGCGCCATTGGGCTTTCTGCCATCTGCAATCCCAGTCGTCAATGCGAACGAGCTGGTTCGGATGGCGCTTCGAGCTTTGGGCTCCGACTCGTCCGCCACTATCCCGATCGTCCTCGCCGAGGCAGGCACCCCCGCAGCACCAGCCTGGTGATGGTCTCCGTCGCCTGCTCGAAGTCGGCGTCGTCGAGACGCTCGCGGCCGAGCACGGCGCGGACCTGCACCTCGAAGTCGGCATAGTGCTGGGTCATGGCCCAGAGCTGGAAGATGAGGTGCGTCGGATCGATCGGCGCCATTCGGCCGCCTCTGATCCAGTCCCGCATGACCGCCGCCTTCGCCTCCACTCGCCGGCGGAGCTCGCCCGCGAGGTAGCCGTCGAGGAAGCGGGCGCCATGCAGGATCTCGTTCGCGAACACCTTGGAGGCGTTCGGACGCAGCCTCGACCAGCGCATCTTCGCTTCGACGTATTCACCGAGCGCCTCTTCCGGATCGCGGCCGGGCTCGATGCGGTCGAGCTCGTCCAGCCAGAGCGCCAGCACGTTCCTCAAGACGGCGCGATAGAGATCCGCCTTGGTGCGGAAATAGTAGTGCAAATTCGCCTTCGGCAGCTTCGCGCTCGCGGCGATCGCCTGGGTGGTGGCGCCGGCGAAGCCGCGCTCGGCGAATACCGTCTCCGCCGCTTCCAAGAGCTTGGCGATGTTCGCCTCACGGATTTCCCCACCCTTTCCCGCACTTCTGCCGGGGCGCCCTTGGCGCGCGATGGGCCGTCCGGCCGGTTTGCCCAAGTTACGGGCGTGTTGCCGCTTCAACATGCAGTCAGGTCTCGCGGTCTGCGACGCAAAATCTCTCGCGTCCGATCTTGACCATTTGGTCAGATTTTCGCTACGCTGTCATCAAGAAGAGCCCGCCGGCGATGAGTCCGAGCGTGACCCAAGCCCAAACCAGGGATGTGCCGATGGCTGACGCGGGAGACATCGCGGCGGGTCGCCTCCCCGCCGACGAGATCGACAGGAATTTCGCGGACGTCCATCCGCCGCTCGACCGCAAGCGGGCGCTGGTGGAGGCGAGCCGCTGCTATTTCTGCTACGACGCGCCCTGCGCCAGCGCCTGCCCCACGGGCATCGACATCCCCGGCTTCATCCGCAAGATCGCCACTGACAACCTCAAGGGGGCGGCGGTCACCATCCTCGAAGAGAACATCATGGGCGGGGCCTGCGCGCGCGTGTGCCCGGTCGAGATCCTGTGCGAGGCGGCCTGCGTGCGCGAGGCGCAGGAGGCGAAGCCGGTCAGCATCGGCGCCTTGCAGCGCTACGCAACCGATGCGCTCTTTGAGCGGGGCGAGCAGCCGTTCCGGCGGAAACCGCCCTCGGGCAAGCGCGTGGCCGTGGTCGGCGCCGGGCCGGCCGGCATGGCCTGCGCCCACCGCCTGGCGATGCTGGGCCACGACGTCACCGTGTTCGAGGCCAAGGCGAAGGCGGGCGGGCTCAACGAGCATGGCGTCGCCGCCTACAAGGTGCCGGAAGACTTTGCCCAGAAGGAGATCGCCTTCATCCTCGCTCTCGGCGGCATTCGCATCGAGCACGGCAAGGCGCTGGGGCGCGAGGTCACGCTGGCCCAGCTCCGCCGCGAGTTCGCCGCGGTGTTCCTCGGCATCGGGCTCGCCGGGACGAACGCGCTCGGGCTCGAAGACGAGACGATGACCGGCGTTATCGACGCGGTCGCCTATATCGAAGGCTTGCGCCAGGCACCCGCCAAGAGCCGGCTCGAGATCGGCCGCCGCGTGGTCGTCATCGGCGGCGGCAACACCGCCATCGACATCGCCGTCCAGGCGAAGCGCCTCGGCGCCGAGGAGGTGACCATCGTCTATCGCCGCGGCGCCGACAAGATGAGCGCCACCCACCACGAGCAGGATTTCGCCCAGGTGAACGGTGTTTCGATCAAGCACTGGGCCCGGCCGGTCAGGCTGGTGGGCTACCGCGGCTCTCTCAAGGAGGTCGAGTTCGAGTACACCCAGCTCGATGGTGAAGGCCGGCTCATGGGCACCGGCGACCGCTTCCTCTTGCTGGCGGACCAGCTGTTCAAAGCGATCGGGCAGAGCTTCGTGCCGGGCCCGCTTGGCAACGGCACGGCCGAGCCGCTCGAGCTCAAGGACGGGCGGCTCCAGGTCAACGCCGACCGGCAGACCTCGCTCGCCAATGTCTGGGCCGGCGGGGATGCCGTGCCCGGCCCGGATCTGACGGTGAGCGCCGTCCAGGACGGCAAGATCGCCGCCCATGCGATCGATCGTTTCCTCGGCTCCGCCTAGAGGAGAACGCACATGGCCGACCTCCGCACTCGCTTCGCCGGTATTGCCTCGCCCAACCCGTTCTGGCTGGCCTCGGCTCCGCCCACGGACAAGGAGTACAACGTGGTGCGCGCGTTCAAGGCCGGCTGGGGCGGGGCGGTGTGGAAGACGCTGGGCGAGGATCCGCCGATCGTCAACACCGCGTCGCGCTACGGCACCCTCGAAGTGGGCGGCATGCGCATGGTGGGGTTCAACAACATCGAGCTCATCACCGATCGGCCGCTCGAGGTCAATCTCCGCGAGATCGCCCAAGTGAAGCGCGCCTGGCCGGACCGGGCGCTCATCATCTCGCTCATGGTGCCGTGCGAGGAGGAGAGCTGGAAGCAGATCCTGAAGCGCGTCGAGGCGACCGGTGCCGACGGGGTCGAGCTGAATTTCGGCTGTCCCCACGGCATGTCCGAGCGCGGCATGGGCTCGGCGGTGGGACAGGTGCCGGACTATGTCGAGATGGTGACGCGCTGGTGCAAGGCGCATTCGCGCATGCCGGTCCTGGTCAAGCTCACTCCCAACATCACCAGCATCCTCGGGCCCGCCCGCGCCGCCAAGCGCGGCGGCGCCGACGGCGTCTCCTTGATCAACACCCTCAACTCGGTGATCGGCGTCGATCTCGACCAGATGGCGCCGATGCCGACGGTCGCCGGCAAGGGCACCCATGGCGGCTATTGCGGGCCGGCGGTAAAGCCGATCGCCCTTCACATGGTGGCGGAGATCGCCCGCGATCCCGAATGCGCCGGGCTGCCCATCTCCGGCATCGGCGGTATCGCCACCTGGCGGGACGCAGCCGAGTTCCTGGCGCTCGGCGCCTCCACCGTGCAGGTCTGCACCGCGGCCATGCATTACGGCTTCAAGATCGCCGACGATCTCGTCGACGGGCTCGGCAATTGGATGGACGAGAAAGGCTACGCCGACCTGGGCGGGCTGGTCGCGCGCGCGGTCCCCAACGTGACCGATTGGCAGCATCTCGATCTCAACTACAAGACCGTGGCGCGCATCGACCAGGACCTCTGCATCAAATGCGGCCTCTGCCACATCGCCTGCGAGGACACCTCCCACCAGGCGGTCGCCCAGCACAAGAACGGCGCCGGGCGCCGCTACGAGGTGATCGACCAGGAATGCGTCGGCTGCAATCTCTGCATGCATGCCTGCCCGGTGACCGGCTGCATCAGCATGGTGGAGATCGAAACCGGTCTCCCGACGGTCACCTGGAAGGAGCACCCCAACAACCCGATGCGGCGCGCATGAAATGCCCCCACCCCGGCCCTCCCCCGCCTTCGGCGAGGGAGGGGGTGACGATGCGTTTTCACTCCCTCCCCCATGCGTCAGCGTGGGGGAGGGCTGGGGTGGGGGCATCCGTCGATATCGGGGAATCATTCGTCACGAGAGGTAAGCGATGACAGCGGCCAGCGCCGGCAAGAATCTCAGGATCAACGGCGAGCGCCTGTGGGCGAGCCTGATGGAGATGGCAAAGATCGGCGCCACCGAGAAGGGCGGGGTTTGCCGTCTGGCCCTGACCGATCTCGACCGGGAAGGCCGCGATCTCTTCGTCAAATGGGCGAAGGAGGCGGGCTGCTCGATCGCCATCGACCGCATCGGCAACATCTTCGCCCGCCGGCCCGGCCGCCAGGCGGATCTTCCGCCGGTCGGCACCGGCAGCCATCTGGATAGCCAGCCGACCGGCGGCAAGTTCGACGGGGTCTATGGCGTGCTGGCCGGGCTCGAGGTGATCCGCACCTTGAACGACCTCAACTACACCACCAACGCGCCGATCGAGGTGGTGGTGTGGACCAACGAAGAAGGCTCGCGCTTCGCCCCCGCCATGGTGGCCTCCGGCGTGTTCGCCGGGGTTTTCACCGAGGAATACGGCTTGAGCCGCAAGGACCTCGACGGCAAGACCATGGGCGAGGAGCTGCAGCGCATCGGCTATGCGGGCGACCTCAAGGTCGGCGGCCGCGGCTTCGGCGCCTTCTTCGAGGCCCATATCGAGCAGGGCCCGATCCTGGAGGCGGAGAAGAAGACCATCGGCGTGGTCCAGGGCGCCCAGGGTCAGCGCTGGTACGAGGCGAATGTCACCGGCCAGGAGGCCCATGCCGGTCCGACGCCGATGCGCCGCCGCAAGGACGCGCTGCTGGGGGCCTCGCGCATGGTGCAAGAGGTGAACCGCATCGGCCTCGCCTACCAGCCCTTCGCCTGCGCTACGGTCGGCTTGATGCAGGTGAGCCCGAACTCGCGCAACACCATCCCGGGCAAGGTGTTCTTCACCATCGACTTCCGCCATCCCGACGACGCCACGCTCGGAAAGATGGACGGCGAGATGAGAGCGGCGACCAAGCGCATCGCCGACGAGATCGGCCTCGCCCTCGAGCTCGAGCAGATCTGGTATTCGCCGCCGGTCGCCTTCGACCAGAAATGCGTCGAGGCCGTCAGCAAGGGTGCGGCCACCCTGGGCCTTCCCAGCATGCAGATCGTGTCGGGCGCCGGGCACGACTCCTGCTACATCGCGCGGGTCGCCCCCACCGGCATGATCTTCGTGCCCTGCGAGGACGGCATTTCCCACAACGAGGTGGAGAACGCCGAGCCGGCGGACATCGCGGCCGGGTGCGATGTGCTGCTGCACGCCATGGTCGACCGTGCCAACGCGCTCTGAGCCGGCCGGCTGAGGTGCAGACCGGGCGCATGGCGGCCGCTTCAAGGATCGACCCCGCAGACGCATCGGCGCCGCTCGCCATCGACATGCACGGGTTGTCGCTCACCTACGATGCGGGCGGCAGCGCGGTGGCCGCACTCGCCGACATCGATCTTGCGGTTCGCGCCGGCGAGTTCGTCACGCTGATTGGACCGTCGGGATGCGGCAAGACCACCTTGATGCGGGTGATCGCCGATCTGACGCAGCCGACCGAGGGTCGGATCAGCGTCAACGGCATGAGCCCGGCCGAGGCGCGGCTGGCGCGCGCCTATGGCTATGTGTTCCAGGCTCCGGCGCTCTACCCCTGGCGGACCGCGCGCGCCAACGTGATGCTGCCCTTGGAGATCCTGGGCATCACCCGCGAGGAGCGTCAGGCGCGCGCAGGGCGCTATCTGGCCATGGTCGGACTCGACGGCTTCGAGGACAAGTTCCCCTGGCAGCTCTCCGGCGGCATGCAGCAGCGGGTCTCGATCGCGCGCGCGCTCAGCTTCGAGCCGAAGCTCTTGCTGATGGACGAGCCCTTCGGCGCCTTGGACGAGATCACCCGCGACCATCTGAACGAGCAGCTCCTCCGGCTCTGGGAGCGCACGGGCAAGACCGTCATCTTCGTCACCCACTCGATCCAGGAGGCGGTGTTCCTGTCGAACCGCATCGTGGTGATGTCGCCGAGGCCCGGGCGCATCGTCGATATCATCGACAGCCATTTGCCGCCGGACCGGCTTCTGGACGTGCGCGAGACCGGCGAGTTCCTCGAGATCGCCCATCGCGTGCGCTTGGCGCTGCGCGCCGGCCACAGCTATGACTAGCCCGGCGCTTGCCACACGTCCGGATCCGGCGGGCTCGGCTCTGTTGCCGCGCTGGGCCCAAGAGCGGGCGCTGCCGCTCACGACCGTATTGGCCGCCCTCACCCTCCTCTGGTATCTCGCCGCCATCTGGCTGAACGCAGACTTGGCCGAGCAGAAGCTGTCGCGATCGGCACCGACTTGGACGACTGCCGAGCTCATCGACACGGCCTGGTCGCTCGATCGTCCGGTGCTGCCCACACCCGATCAGATCTGGGCGGAGTTCGCCGACTCCGTCTTCAATCGCGAGGTGACTTCGCGCCGCAGCCTCGTCTATCACGCCACGGTGACGGCCTCGGCCTCGATCATCGGCTTCGGCCTCGGCATCGCCTTGGGCGTGCTGCTGGCGGTCGGGATCGTGCACCAGCGCACGCTCGATCGCAGCCTCCTGCCCTGGATCATTGCTTCGCAGACCGTGCCGATCCTCGCCATCGCGCCGATGATCATCGTCGTGCTCGCCAGCCTCGGCATGACCGGGCTGCTGCCGAAGGCGGTCATCTCCATGTATCTCTGCTTCTTTCCGGTGACGATCGGCATGGTCAAGGGCTTGCGCGCACCCGACCCGCTCGAGCTCGACCTCATGGCGACATATTCCGCCTCCCCTCAGCAGGTCTTTTGGAAGCTCCGCTGGCCGTCCTCCCTCTCCTATCTCTTCGCCTCCCTCAAGGTCGCAATCGCCATCAGCCTGGTGGGCGCCATCGTCGGCGAGCTGCCGACAGGCGCCCAGGAGGGTATCGGGGCGCGGCTCCTGAGCGGCTCGTATTACGGCCAGACCGTGCAGATCTGGGCGGCGTTGCTGATGGCCTCGCTCCTCGGCCTGGTCCTCGTCGCCGCGGTCGGCGGGGCGGAACGCGTGACCCTCTCCCGGATGGGAGGGCGGCGATGACCCGTCCGAGCATCGCCGCTTCGCTCGCTTTGCTGGCCCTTTCCTTCGCCTTTCCCGTCGGCGAGGCGGCGGAGCAGTCCATAGGCTGGGGCTCGCAACCGGAGCTCCTGCTGGCCGCGCTTGTCCCGGTTGCGGCCGCGATCGCGCTTGCCGCCTTTCGCCGGCAAGCAGCGGTGATGGGCGGGCTCGCGGCCGGCGGTGCCGCGATCGGCGTGGTGGCGCCGCTGGCGCTCTTGCAGGCCGGTGCCACCGTCGGCTGGGCGCCGGGGTTCTGGCTCTATGTCGCCGGTCTCCTCGTGCTTGGCTGGCAGGCGCTCGAGCATCTATCGGAGGCAAGAGCCCCCGCTTGGGTCGGCACGCTCTTGGTGCCGGGCCTCTTTGGCCTCATGGTGCTCACTCTCTGGCAGGTGCTGGTGGATGCATTCGCGATCCCCGCCGTCCTGCTGCCCGGCCCGGCCAGAGTGGCGCAAGCGCTCGCCGGCAATCTCGGCCTCTTTTGGCAGGACTTTCGTCAGACCTTCCTCAAATCGGTGCTGGCGGGATTCGCCTTCGGTTCCGGCGGCGGTTTCCTCGTCGCGATCCTGGTGGAGCGGAGCCCGTTCCTTGAGCGCGGCCTTTTGCCGCTGGGCTCGCTGGTGAGCGCCATACCGATCGTCGGCGTGGCACCCATCATGGTCATGTGGTTCGGCTTCGACTGGCAGTCGAAGGCGGCCGTGATCGTGGTGATGACCTTCTTTCCGATGCTGGTGAACACCTTGGCCGGCCTCCATGGCGCGGGGGCGATCGAGCGCGACCTCATGCGCTCCTATGCGGCCGGATACCGGCAGACCCTCTTCAAGCTCCGGCTGCCCGCAGCACTCCCCTTTATCTTCAATGCGCTCAAGATCAACTCGACCCTGGCGCTGATCGGCGCGATCGTGGCCGAGTTCTTCGGTACGCCGGTCGTCGGCATGGGGTTCCGCATCTCGGTCGAGATCGGCCGCATGAACCTCGACATGGTGTGGGCAACCATCGCGGTTGCGGCACTCGCGGGCTCGATGTTCTATGGCATCTTGGCGCTCCTGGAGCGGGGGCTGACCTTCTGGCACCCCTCCTACCGCGAGCAGGTTCGGTGAGAGATTTCGGTTACGAGGCACAGGGAAGGACAAGCACATGAGAAAATTCGCGATCTTGGCGGGCGCGGCGGTCGCGTTCGCCAGCCTCCAGGCGGAGGCGCAAGACAAGCTGACTTTGCAGCTGAAATGGGTGGCGCAAGCGCAGTTCGCCGGGTACTTCGTGGCGAAGGACAAGGGCTTCTACAAAGACGAGAAGCTCGACGTCACCATCAAGCCGGGCGGCCCCGACGTCGCCCCCCCGCAGGTGATCGCCGGCGGCGGCGCCGACGTGGTGATCGATTGGATGCCCTCGGCCCTGGCAACCCGCGAGAAGGGCCTGGCGCTGGTCAACATCGCCCAGGTGTTCAAGCGCTCCGGCATGATGCTGACCTGCCGCAAGGACAGCGGCATCAAGACGACGGCGGACTTCAAGGGGAAGACGCTGGGCGTGTGGTTCGGCGGCAACGAGTATCCGTTCCTCTCCTGGATGGACAAGCTCAACTACAAGATCGGCACCGACATCACCGTGCTGAAGCAGGGATTCAACGTCGATCCGATCCTGCAGAAGCAGGCCGCCTGCGTCTCCACCATGACCTACAACGAATATTGGCAGGTGATCGATGCCGGCATGAAGGCGGACGACCTGCAGGTGTTCAAATACGAGGATCAGGGTGTGGCCACCCTCGAAGATGGCCTCTACACGCTCCAGCCCAAACTCAACGACCCGGCCATGGTCGAGAAGCTCGCGCGCTTCCTCCGCGCCTCGATGAAGGGCTGGGACTATGCGATCAAGAACCAGGCCGACGCGGTCAAGATCGTGCTCGACAACGACACGACCGGCGCGCAGAAGGCGCCGCATCAGACCCGGATGATGGGCGAGATCGCCAAGCTCGTTGCCGACCAGCCGAAGGGCCTGGGCTATCTCGAGCCCGATGACTTCGAGCGCACGGTGGCCGTGCTCTTGAAGGGCAGCTCCGATCCGGTCATCACCAAGAAGCCCGACGGCGCCTGGAGCCATGCGGTCTGGGACAAGGCGTTCAAGAAGTAAGGCTGAAGACCCTCACCCTCCCACGCTGCCGCGTGGGTCCCTCCCTCTCCCGTGGTACGGGAGAGGGGCCCTCCGACTCCCTCTCCCGCCCGGGGAGGTCAAGGAGGGGGTGATCCTCACCCCCTCCTAAAAGTCCACCCCCAGCGGGAGAGGGCCGGGGTGAGGGTCGTTTCTTTTCGTTACTCCGCCGCCCGCCGCGGCACCGCGCGGGGCGCCTTCAGGCGGGATTGCTTTTGCACCGCTTCGAAAACCGCCGGGAAGGTCGGCCGCGGAATGTGGCGGCCGGCGCCCTTTTTGGCGTCAAGCTTGCCGTCGGCCCACACCACCTCGCCCTGGGAGATCGTGCAGGCGGCAATGCCCTGCACGGTCAGCCCTTCGAAGATGTTGGCGTCGACCTTCTGGTGATGGGTCTTGGCCGAGATGGTGCGGCTCGACTTCGGATCCCACAGCACGATATCGGCATCGGCACCGAGACTGATCGAGCCTTTGCGCGGATAGATGTTGAAGATCTGAGCGGCGTTGGTCGAGGTCACGCGCACGAATTCGTTTGCCGTCAAACGCCCGGTGTTGACCCCGTAATGCCAGAGGATCGCCATGCGATCCTCGATGCCGCCGGTGCCGTTCGGGATCTTGGTGAAGTCGTTACGCCCCGCCGCCTTCTGCGGCGCGCAGAAGCAGCAATGGTCGGTGGCGGTGGTCTGCAGATTGCCCGATTGCAGCCCGCACCATAAGGCCGCCTGGTGCTCCTTCGCCCGGAAGGGCGGGCTCATCACATGGGCGGCCGCCACGTTCCAATCGGGATGCTGGTAGACCGAGTCGTCGACCACGAGGTGGCCGGCCAGCACCTCGCCGAAGACCCGCTGGCCCTCATTGCGGGCCCGCGTAATCGCCTCCAGCGACTCCTTGCAGGAGTTATGGACGATATAGAGCGGCACGCCCAAGACCTGGGCGATGCGGATGGCGCGATTGGCGGCCTCGCCCTCCACGGCGGGCGGTCGCGACAAGGGATGACCTTCCGGACCGGTGATGCCGGCCTTGATCAGCTCCTTCTGCAGATGGAAGACGAGCTCGCCGTTCTCGGCATGGACGGTGCAGAGGGCGCCCAGCTCCCGGGCCCGGGTGAAGCTGTTCACCAGCACCTCGTCCTCGGCCATGATGGCCCCCTTGTAGGCCATGAAGTGCTTGAAGCTGTTGACGCCGTGCTGCTTGGTCAGGATCCCCATGTCGCGGTGCACGCTCTCGTCCCACCAGGTGACGGCGACGTGGAAGGAATAGTCGCCGGCCGCCTTCTCCGCCCAGCCGCGCCACTTCTTGTAGGCGGCCAACAGATTCTCCTTCGGAGCCGGGATGACGAAGTCGATGATCATCGTGGTGCCGCCGGCAAAGCCCGCCGCGGTGCCGGAGAAGAAGTCCTCGGAGGCGGTCGTGCCCATGAAGGGCAGCTCCATATGGGTGTGCGGGTCGATGCCGCCCGGCATCACCAGGAGCCCGCCGGCATCGACCACCTTGGCGCCGGACGGAGCGTCGATCTTGGGCGCGATCGCCTTGATCAGGCCCTGATCGGCCAGCACATCGGCCCGATAAGTCTGGTCCGCGGTGACCACCGTCCCGCCGCGAATGAGCGTCGCCATGTCTCCGCCTCCTTCGTCTGTCTGCGTGTCTTGCTCTTACTTATTGTCATGCCCGGACTTGATCCGGGCATCCATCCTAGCGTCGTAAGATGGATTGCCGGGTCAAGCCCGGCAATGACGAATTTTAGGATCCTAGGGCTTCCGCCGGTCGAGCTGGCGGGCGAGCTCGGCCTCGTTCGCGCGCATGAGCTTGCCATCGCGCACCAGCACCGCCCCGTCGACGATGACGTCGCGCACGCAATGGGGGCCCATGGAATACAGCAGGTTGGCGGCGAGGTCGTGGCGCGGATTGGCCGAGAGACGCTTCAAGTCGAGGACCACCAGATCGGCGCGCTTGCCGGTCTCGATGCTGCCGACGACGCGATCGAGACCGAGCGCGCGGGCCCCCTCGATCGTCGCCATCCTCAGCATGGAGGTAACCGGCAGGGCGGCCGGGTCGTCGGCCTTGAGCTTGCCGACCAAGGCCGCCAGCCGCGTCTCCGCCAGCACGTCCATGGCGTTGTCGCTGGCGGCCCAATCCGTGCCGATGCCGATGGCAACTTTACCGGCGAAGCGAGAGAGCTGGATGGTGCGCCCCTCGATCTTGATGTTGCTGCCGGGACAATGGGCGATCGAGATCTGATGGCGCGGCCAGGCCTCGATCTCCGCCTCCTCGAGATAGAGGCAATGAGCGGCGACGACATGCGGGCCGGTCAAGCCATTCTCGAGGAGGGAGGCGAGCGCGCCGGAATAGCCGCGGGCGCGGAGCTGAGCCACCTCCGCCTCGTTCTGCGCCAGATGCACGAAGACCCGGGATCCGAGCCGTTCGGCGGCACCGGCGCAGCGGCGCAAGAGCGCATCCGAGCAGGTATTGGGCGCATGGGGCGCGATGCCGGCGCTGATGCGGGCCGCGGGGCTCGCCCCCCAGCGCTCGAACACCGCATCCGAGGTACGCCAGTCCGCAGGCCCCTGGCCTTCCGTGAGCGTCGGCCCCAGGACCGCGCGAATGCCCGATTGCTCGATCGCCACGCCGATCCGGTCCATATAGCCGAAGCGGTCGGCGATGCAGGTGACGCCATGGAGCAGGAGCTCGTGGCAGGCGATGCCGGCGGCGAAGACATAGTCCTCGACGCCGAGCCGGTCCTGGCGGGGCAGCGTGTAGTACTCGGACCAGAAGCTGCGGGGCTTGTCTTCGGCCACACCGCGCAAGATGCCAGCGCAGCAATGGGTATGCGCATTGACGAAGCCCGGCACCACCAAGGCATCGCTGCAGTCGATCACCTCCGCCTCGGCGGCACGCTCGCTCCCGGGCGGGGTGATGGCGATAATGTCGGTGCCGTCGATGTGGAGGTCGGCCGCATCCAGGAACCGGTCGCCGGCGTCCATGGTGAGCACGGCCGCACCCGACAGCACCAGCGTCATATCGCCTTCGGCCGGTCGGCGACCGCGGGATGATCGTCCTTACTTACATAGTTCGGCCCGACCCCGCCGGGAGCGCCCCAGCCGGTGACCTCTGGACCGAAGAACTCGGCATTCACCGCCTTGAACGGACGCTCGGCTTCCGGCAGATCGTCCTCGTCGTAGATCGCCTCAACCGGGCAGACCGACAGGCAGACACCGCAATTGATGCACTCATCGGGCTGGATGTACATCATGCGCCCGCCCTCGTAGATGCAGTCGACGGGGCAGACATCCTGGCAGGCGCCGTCCTTGACGTCGATGCAGGCCGAGGCGACGACGTAGGTCATGCGCCTACAGGCCCCGCCATTGTGGCCGGCGCTTCTCCTGGAAGGCGCGCACGCCCTCCTCCTGGTCGGATGATTTGAGCGCGGCCATGAGCTCGGGCAGGCGCAGCGCCTGCGCCTCCTGGGGAGAGAGCTTGCTCCCGGCCTTGACCATGCGCTTGATCGCCCTGACCGACAGGGGCGCGCAGGCGAGGATGTCGTCGACCCAGCGCCCGACCGCTTGGTCCAGCTCGGCCGCCGGCACCACCTCGTTGACCAATCCCATGCGGAAGGCCTCCGCCGCGGCGATGCGCCTTCCGGTCAGCAGCATCCCCATGGCCAGGACATGGGGGATGCGGCGCGGCAAGAGCGCGATACCGCCATCGAGCGCGAGGCGCCCGACGCGCGGCTCCGGCAGGCCGAAGCTCGCATGCTCGGCGGCAACGACGATGTCGCAGCCCAGCACCATCTCGAAGCCGCCGCCGACGGCATGACCGTTGACCCGGGCGATGACCGGTACATTGAGCGTGTCGCGGAGCGCGATGCCGCCGAAGCCGCCCGGGCGCGGGGCCGCCCAATAGTCGAGGCCGGAGACGCCGTTCGCCGCCTTCATGTCGGCCCCGGTGGAGAAGGCGCGCTCGCCGGCACCGGTCAGCACCACGACGCGGACGACGCGGTCGCGCTCGATCTCTTCCCAGAGCCGGATCAGCTCCGCCTCGGTCTCCTGGTCGACCGCATTCATCCGCTCCGGTCGGTCGATGGTGATGCGGGCGACCCCGGCTTCGAGCGCGTAGCGGACGCTCACGACAGCACCTTCTCGGCGGTGAGGCGGTCGATGCCGGCCGCATCGTAGCCGAGCTCCCGGAGGATGGCGGCGTTGTGCTCGCCCAAACCCGGCGGCGGGCATCGGAGCTGGAAGGCCGAAGCGTCCATGTGCAGCGGCGTGCCGATGAGACGCATCGGTTCGTTGCCGCCGCCGGTACTCGGGCGATCGAACGCCACCACCATGCCATTTGCCTGGGTCTGCTCGTGGTCCAAGGCCTCGGGCAGATTCTGCACCGACGCGCAGAGGAGATCCTGCTCCTCCAGGCGGGCCAGCCAATGGGCCGTGGTGTTGCTGGCGAAGCGCTCGCCGAAGCGCCGCTGCAGCTCGGATTTGTGCTGCATCTGGCCGGCGAATTTCGCAGTGCGCGGATCGGCGGAGAGATCCGGCAGGTCCAAGGCCTTGCAGATGTCCCGGAGCGGGTTGGCTTTGAAGGCCCCCACCAGCACCAAGGCGCCGTCGGTGGTGGCAAAGACGCCGGTCAGCGGGAAGGCGCCCCAATTCAGCTCGCGGCGGCGCTGCAGCCACATCGCCGCCTCCTGCATCTGCATCGCCAGCATGGAATCGTAGAGCGAGACCGAGACCTGCTGGCCCTTTCCGGTCTGACCGCGTTGCAGGAGTGCCAGCAGGATGGCTTGCACCAGATGCATGCCGGCGGAGTAGTCGGCGAGTGCCGTCGCATAGATGGAGTGCGGCAGCTCCTCGTTGGATTTCCGCGCCATCACCCCCGACAGCGCCTGCGCCAGAACGTCCTGACCGCCCTTGTGCGCGAGCGGCCCCGCCTGGCCGAAGCCGGAGCCGAAGGCGCAGATGATGCGGGGATTGATCCGGGCAAGATCGGCATAGCCGAAGCCCATGCGTTCCATCACGCCGGCACGGAAGTTGTTCACCACCACGTCGGCGGTCTTGATGAGATCGTAGACGATCCTCTTGCCGGCCTCGTTCCTGAGGTCGATCGCGAGCGAGCGCTTGTTGCGGTTGAGGCTGCGAAAGACCGGATTGTCGAGGCCGTCGGGGTCGTCGGCGATCGAGGTGCGCGACAGGTCGCCGCCGCCGGGCCGCTCGATCTTGATCACGTCGGCACCATAGTCGGCCAGCATCTGGGTAGCGCAGGGACCCATCATCACCTGGGTGAAGTCGATGACCCTGACGCCGGCGAGGGGCTGCGCCATGCCGTTTGACGGATGCTGGCTCATGCCGCCCTCTCCGCCTCCTCGGGGCCGGCATTGGCGGCCGGCACGTCCCCGGGGTCGGCACCCTGGGCCTTCAGCTTCGCCTGCAACGCCTTGACGTCGACGCGGTCGACGGTGATGCCGGCGGCGAGCGCCATGCTGGCCGCGAGCCCGGTTGCCTCGCCCATCGCCATGCAGGGCGGAATCTCCCGGGACATGCGCTGGGCGGCCGACGTGGCCGAGTAGTGGCGCCCGGCGACCAAGAGCTGCGCCACGTTGCGCGGCAACAGCGTGCGATAGGGATAATAGTAGTCGCGCCCGCGGGCGACGCTGTCGCGGAAATGCCGGCGGTTCATGACGTCTTCCTTGGTCATGACATAGACGCCGTCCAAGAGCCGGGTCTGGCGGATGCCGAGCTGGGGTGCCACGTCGATGACATAGGCATCCCTGAAGCCCGGCAGCTTGCCGCGCACGAACTCCACCAGTGCGGCGATGCGGTGCCTGCCCTCGAAATCGGCCCGGGTAAGATCCTCGATCTTGAGCCCGTCATAGCCGGTCATGTGCGGGCAATTGCACCAGACGATGCCGGGCAGCGGCGTCTTCAGCCACCACTTGTCCCAGGAGCCGCCGAGTACTTTCTTGGCTTCGCGGTCGATGGCATTGAAGGCTTCCGGCTCGCCATACTCGAAGCGCTCGGCCTCCTCGGTGTCGACGCCGCCGAGGCGAAACACCGTCGTCACCATGAAGCTGCCCACGGTAAAGGGTGCCCCGGCCGAGGCGGCGACATCGAGGTCGCCGGTGGCGTCGACGACCACATCGCCCATCACCGCCTGGCGTCCTTCCTTGCCGTCGACGACGACGCCGGCAATGCGTCCATCCTCGACGATCGCCTTGGAGAACCAGCTATGCAGCCGCAGCTTGACCCCGGCTTCGGCGATCATGTCGTTGGAAACCCGCTTGAAGCCATCGGGGTCGAAGGCGGCGGCATAGCAGATCGGCTGCGGCTTCGCCCGCGAGGTGAAGTCGAACACGCCCCAGCGCGACCATTTGCGCCACATGGCGGGATCGGAGCGGCGATCGGATTCCGGCGGCGCCACGGCGAGGCCGAGGCGGTTGAGGCGATCGATGAGCTCGGCGCAAAGCCCGCGGACGCTGATCTCGGCGCCGTTGCACATGTCGTCGAGCACCAGGACCATGCCCCCCGAGGCGAGCCCGCCCAGATAGGGATAGCGCTCCAAGAGAACGACCGAGAGGCCGTTGCGGGCACCGGAGACGGCGGCTGCGATACCCGCCGGCCCGCCGCCGACCACCACCAGATTGGCGCGGGCCGCGACGGGCACGCGCTCGTTCGTCCGTTCGATGATGCTGTCGCTCGCTGTCATTGCTGGACTCCTTGTCCCCTAGTCGGTTCGACGCCTCAGCCGGCGGCGGGCACGTTCCATCGGACGACGCGGCGCTCGATGTAGGAGATCACCCCGAAGAACAAGGCCGAGAAGGTCGAGCCGACGACGATGGTGGCGTAGAGCAAGGCCGAGTCGAAGTTGTAGGTCGCCTGGATGATGAGGGCGCCGATGCCGTTGTTGGAGCCGATCCACTCGCCGACGATGGCGCCGATGACCGCGGTGGAAGCGGCGATCTTGAGCGCCGAAAAGAGATAGGGCAGCGCGTTCGGCACCCTGAGCTTGAAGAAGATCTCGCGCTGGCGGGCCGAGAGCACCTTCATCAGCTCGAGCGCCTGCGGGTTCACGTCGCGCAGGCCCCTGGTCATGTTGACCAGGGTGGGGAAGAAGCAGATGAGCGCCGCAATGGCGATCTTCGGCTCCATGCCGTTGCCCAAGAGGAGGACCAGGATCGGCGCCTTGGCCACGACCGGGATGGTGTTGATCATGACCGCGATCGGGAAGAAGGCCTCTTCGACCAGCTTCTTCTGCACGAACACGGTGGCGATCAGGATCGCGGTGAGATTACCGAGGAGAAACCCAAGCACGGCCTCGATCGCGGTGGGCAGCAAATTCGCCATCAACAGATCGAAGCGGGCGGCCAGCACCTTCAAGACCGCCACCGGCGAGGGCGCGATGAACGGCCTGATGCCGAAATACGCGACCGCCCACCACCAGATGAGGAGGAGTGCGATCACGGCGGCGACCGGCAGCAGGCGCTCGCGCCAGACCAGCAGGCGCTGCCGGGCCTGGAATTCCGCCTGCGCGGCGGCGTCCTCGACGAAGGGCAGGCTCGGGTCCAAAGTGCGGTCGGTCATCAGCAGGTCTCCAGCACGCGGCGCAAATGGCCCACGAGGCGCACGAACTCGTCGGTCTCGCGCACCGGCAGCCGGCGCGGGCTCGGCAGCTCGACGGCTACCAACTCCCGCACTCGGCCCGGACGCGCGGCCAAGAGCAGCACCTCCTGGGCGAGGAAGGCCGCCTCGTAGATGGAATGGGTGACGAAGATCACCGTGGTGCCGGTCGAAGCCCACACATCCAGGAGCTCCTCGTTCAGGCGGTCGCGGGTGATCTCGTCAAGGGCGCCGAAGGGTTCGTCCATCAACAGGAGCTTCGGCCCCGAGACCAAGGCGCGGGCGATGGCGACCCGCTGGCGCATGCCGCCCGACAGCTCGTGGGGATAGGCATGCTCCCAGCCGGAGAGGCCGACCATCGCCAGGAGCTCGGTGGGCGAGCGGGCCCCCTCGCGGGCCCCGCCGCCGCCCACCTCCAGCGGCAGCATCACGTTCCCAAGCGCGGTGCGCCAGGGCAGCAAGGCCGCGTCCTGGAAGACGAAACCGATGTCGCGGTTCATCCGCGCCATCGCCGGACGGTCGCCCAGCACGCGGAGCGAGCCCGAAGACGGCTGCACCAGATCGGCGATGACGCGGAGCAGGGTCGACTTGCCGCAGCCGGACGGCCCGAGCAAGGTCAGGAAGCTGCCCCGCTTCACCGTGAGGCTCACATCGCTCAACGCCGTGACCGAGCCGCGCTCGGTCACGAAGCGCACGCCCACCCCCTCGCACCGGACGGCGTCCTCGACCGGGGCGGACGGGGCGACGCGCGCGCCCGCGATCGCTTCAACCGAGGGACTCATCGCGAGCGGATCCCGCAATAAAACATGCAGCCCCCTCTGACTCCCTCTCCCTTGGGGAGAGGGCTGGGGTGAGGGGCAGACGTGCCGCGAGCCATCTGCCGCCAGACCTTGCGCAACCGCTTCCCCTCACCCCGACCCTCTCCCCAAGGGAGAGGGAGCCCGAGGAGCGGACCCCAAGGGAGAGGGAGCCCGAGAAATGGCATGCGCCGCTATCCCAGCTTCGGCCGCGCGTCCTTGGTCGCCTCCAGGATGCCGGTGGTCATCACCTCGGCCAGCTTCGGCGGCCCCGCCGAGAACTGCTTCAGCTGGTCGTAGAGGTCGATCTGCTCCTGCCAGACATTGGGCTCGAAGGTGCCCCACCCTTTCATCTTGGTCGAGCCGGTGAAGACGAACTTGTTCAGGACAGGCACGGCTTCCAGCTCGTCCGGCTTGACCAGGTTCGGATACTCTTTCAGCAGGAGCTCGACCGATTTCTCGGGGTTTTGGTAGGCGTAGGCCCAGCCGCGCGCCGCAGCCCGGGTGAAGCCCTGGACCATGCCGGGGTTTTTTTGCAGCGTATCCTGGGTCGCATAGTAGGGCAGCGCGTAGAGCTTCACCCCGTGATCCCAGAGCCGCATGGTGACGAAGTTGTTGCCGAGTGCGCGCAAGGTCGTGGTGTTGGTGATCCAGCCGGTGACCGCGTCGACCTGGCCGGTCATGACCGGCGTCAGCTCCGAGCCGATGACCACGACCTCGACATCCTTCTCGGCGATGTTCTGCTTCTTCAACAGGGCGGTGAGCAGGATCTTGCCCGTCGCCTGGATGCCGATCTTCTTGCCGATCATGTCCTGGGGCGTGCGGATCGGCTTGGCGGGCAGCGAGAAGAACGCGTAAGGATGCTCTTGCGCGCCCACGGCGAAGCATTGCACCGGGATTTTCTGCGAGGCCGCCAGCATCAAGGACGGGCTCGAGGAGACCTGGCCCAGCTCGAAGCGTCCGGAGGCGACGATGGCCACACCGTCGATGTTGGGTCCGCCCGGCTGGATGGCGAGGTTGATCTTCTCTTCCTCGAAGTAACCCAGCTGCTTGGCGACGATCTCGCCCAGCTGATTGTCGCCGGCGAGCCAACCCAGCTGCAAATTGACCGTGGCGGTCTTGGCCTGGGCGTGGACGAAGCGCGGCATGCCCGCGAGCGCCAGCCCGGTCGCCGCCCCGGCCGTCTTCAGCACCGCACGACGCGAAAGCCGATTCCTCTTGATCATCGGTGACTCCCCTGTTCGGAAGAGTGATGGGTCGATTGGGCTCGACCCGAAGAGACGACCGCCTCGCGCCCGCTTCTGCCCGGCGTCATAGGCCAGCGCCCGGGCTTTCGCCCGGGGGCATTGTGCGGGCTCGGCCATGCTCTCGAAAAGCAGAGATTTTCGCCTGTGGTGATGCTATTTTGGCATCATCTGGGGAGTGCCGGAACGCCATGCATGCCGCGGTGCTGCGCTATGTCGACGAGGTCGCCCGGCTGGGCTCGATCCGGCGGGCGGCGGCGCTCCTCAACATCGCCTCCTCGGCGGTCAACCGGCAGATTCTAAAGCTCGAATCCCAAATCGGCACGCCCTTGTTCGAGCGGCGGCGGAGCGGGGTCAAGCCGACGGCGGCCGGCGAGGCGCTATTGCGCCACATCCGCGAAACCATGACCGATTACCAGCGCACCCGGGCCGAGATCGCCGGCCTTTCGGGCGCGGTCACCGGCGAGGTCAGGATCATCGCGCTCGAATCTCTCCTCCTGCGGTTCATGCCGCTCGCCATCGAGGAGCTGTCGGCCCGCTATCCCGACGTCACCTTCACCGTGCTCTCGGTGGATCCGAGCGGCATCGCCGAGGAGCTGCGCTCGGGGCGCAGCGACTTTGGCGTCTTGTTCGTGGACAAGCGCCATCGCGGCATCGACGTGGCCGCCGAGATCCGCACCTCGATCGGCGCGGTGATGGCCCCCAGCCATCCGCTGGCCGGCCGCCGAAGGCTGACCTTGACCGACTGCGCCGCCTACCCGGTGGTCATGCTGCATGACCGCTGGCTGCTGGATGCCATCATGGCGACCGAGTTCGCCAAATCCGGAGCCCGCCTCAGCCCACGGATCATCTCCAACTCGACCGAGTTCATGCGCCAGGTGATGCTGGCCGGGCTCGGCATCGGCTTCTTCACCCCCGTCGGCTTCATCGAGGAGATCCGCCGCGGCCAGCTCGTGCATGTGCCCTTGGCCGAGCCCCGGCTCGGCGACAGCCAGATCGGCATCCTGGTGCCCAGGGCCAAGCGCCTGTCGCCGCCGGCGCGGCTCGCCCTCGAGCATATCGGCCGGCGCCTGAAAGAGTTTGCGGGCGAGCTCGCGAGCGCACGGCCGACGCCCGCCGACGTGCCTCGGAGCCGCGCCAGCGCAACGCGGCGCCCGATGGCGAAGCTCGCCCGACCGGGGGCACCCTAGTCAACGCTGCCGTCGGATGCCGCAGGGGGCAAGATTCGGCGCCGCTTCACGCCGTGGCCCTCTGCGACAATCGGCAGCCGTGTAGAGCCTGCGGCCGCCCGCCTATAGTCTAGCGATCGCGTCGGCGATCGGCCGTATCGGAACTGCCGCCGTCGCCCATACAATCCTTGGGGGGGACCAATGGGCAAAAAGCACAAAAAGACCAAGCACGACAAAAGAATTGGACGGCCGAAATCGGGCAAGCCGGCGGCGGTGGCAACCCAGGTGCAGGGCGAGCTGGCGCGCAACGTCAAAGAGAAGGCCCGGGTCGAGGAGGCCTGGAAGATCATCGGCCGCCCCGCGCGGCGCAAGCCCGCAAAAGGGTACAAATACATCGACGAGCTCGTCCATTTGCAGTTCGAGCTGATCAAGCTGCAGGAGTGGGTTCGCGTCCAGGGCCTGAGGGTGGCGGTCCTCTTCGAGGGTCGCGACGCCGCCGGCAAGGGTGGGGTGATCAAGCGCATCAGCGACTCGCTCAACCCGCGCATCTGCCGCATCGTCGCCCTCGGAACGCCAACTGAGCGCGAGCGCGGTCAGTGGTATTTCCAGCGCTACGTCGCGCAGCTGCCGGCCAAGGGCGAGATCGTGCTCTTCGACCGCAGCTGGTACAACCGGGCCGGCGTCGAACGGGTCATGGGGTTCTGCACGGACGAAGAATACGAGGAGTTCCTGCGCTCCTGTCCGATGTTCGAGGACATGCTGATCAGGTCGGGCCTTCATCTCGTCAAGTATTGGTTCTCGGTCAGCGACAAGGAGCAGGAGAAGCGCTTCCGCGAGCGCGTGCGCAATCCCATCAAGCGCTGGAAGCTCAGCCCGATGGATCTCGAGTCGCGCAAGCGCTGGGTCGAATACTCCAAGGCGAAGGACATCATGCTCGAGCACACGGACACCAAACGAAGTCCGTGGTGGGTCGTCGACGCCGACGACAAGAAACGCGCCCGGCTGAACTGCATCGAGCATCTCTTACAGCGGATCCCCTACCGCGACATGATGCCGGTTGAGATCGAATTGCCGCCGCGCCAATCCGACACGGGATACAAGCGGCCGCGCAAGTCGACCCAACGCTTCGTGCCGTCGCTCTATTAGCCCTAGGAGCGCCGCCGCCGCTTCGGCAGGAGGATCGCCATGGCATCCGAAGTCGACCGCGCCCCCGGAGATGAAGACGGGACGCAATATGCCCATGTCGATCGCCAGCTCGCGGCGAAGAGCTACCGGGCGCTGCACAGCCGGGCACGGACGTGGCCTCTCACCATGCGCCCGGCCAACCGCTGGGACTGGTTCATGGCGGCTCTGGGTACGGCGATCCTGGTCGCCATCCTCATCGTCAATCTGATCTAGACCCTGCGGCTCCCCTATTGATCGGCGGCCGGCCGGGGTCTATAAGCCTGCGCTCCGGCACGGGGCGTAGCTCAGCCTGGTAGAGCGCTTGCTTCGGGAGCAAGAGGCCGGAGGTTCGAATCCTCTCGCCCCGACCATTCCTCGCAAGGACCCTTGCCGGCCCAGCCGGAGCGTCATGGGCCGCAGGGGCCCTTCGGCATCACCGAACGATCGCGTGCCACCGCCCAGGTCTATCTATGCTGCTCGCCGCGGGACCAGACGGCTGATCTGCTTCCCGACGGCATCGCGAGCCAGCTCGAGGTCATACTGCGCCTGCATGCCGATCCAAAACTCGGCCGTGGTGCCGAAGTACCGCGCCAGCCGCAGCGCCGTATCGGGCGTGATCGCGCGTTTTCCGCGAACGATCTCACCGAGCCGAGCTTGGCCGATCTTGAGCGCCTTCGCCAGCGCGTACTGGCTCATACCCAAGGGCTCCAAATAGTCACCCTGAATGACCTCGCCCGGATGCACTGGCGGGAACGCCTTACGACGCTTATTCGTCATGGTAATCGCAGACCTCGACATCGTAGGCGTCTCCATCGTGCCAGCGAAAGCATACCCGCCATTGGTCATTCACCCGAATGCTGTACTGGCCCCGTCGCCTGCCCCTTAGGGCCTCCAGCCTGTTCCCGGGTGGTGATCGCAGGTCACCGAGCAAACGAGCATTGTTCAATTGCAGCAACTTCCGGTTCGCGACCCGGAGAATGTCGACCGGAACGCCTTTGGCGGGTTGGCGCCGCCAAGCTGCCTCGGCTAGGAGGTTCGCGAAGGATCGGATCACTCCGAGATAATACTATCGGCTCCCGATAGCATTGGCAACATGACCATCGGCTGGGAAGCGACCTTCGATCCTCGTCTCCGGCACGGCGCGCAGCTCAGCGTTCCGGCGGCAAGATCTCCTGCACGCACACCTCGCCGATAAGGTGCTCGCGGCGTATGTCCTTGAGGTGAGCGCGCTTCTGCTCGGCCGTCAGCGAGGCTCCGACCCCTTGCGTCATCGCCAGCACCACCGAGCGGTCGCTCATATCGAGCCAGAAGCTGCGCCGGACCAGCTTGCCTTCGCCGTCGCGGACGAAGGGATCGTTGGTGCCGGCGCTTAAATCGGGTTTGTAGAATTCGGGCATGGGCTCTTCTAGCACGGTTGGCGCGTCCTCACCTCAGCTCCAGTCGATATAGGGGCCGAGGCCGCGTTTCTTGATTTGGCCGCCGATGATCGCCCGCTGGATCTCCGACGTGCCCTCCCAGATGCGGTCGACGCGAATGTCGCGGTAGAGGCGCTCGACCGGGTTCTCGCGCATATAGCCGCGGCCGCCCAGGATTTGCAGCGCCCGGTCGACGACCCGTCCGGCCATCTCCGAGGCGTAGAGCTTCGCCGCCGAGGCGCGGGCATGCACCAGCTTGCGGTCGAGGCCGCGGTCGATCTCGGAGGCCACGCGATAGACCAGGCTCTTGGCCGCCATGATCTCGACCGCCATGTCGGCCAGCATGAACTCGATCGCCTGAAACTCCCGGATCGGCCGGCCGAACTGCTGGCGCTCGGCGGCATAGGCGTTGGCGGTCTCGGCCGCGCGGATCGCCGCCCCCAGGCAGTTGGCGGCGATCTGCAGACGCGCCTCGACGAACCAGTCCTTGGTGAGCTCGAGCCCCTCACCTTCCCTGCCTAAGATCCTGGATTGGTCGAGCTCGACCTCCTCGAAGAGGAATTCCGGGTGCTCGAACACATAGGTGTGCATGAATTTCGGCACCCGCTTGACGCTGACGCCGGGCAAGGACTTGTCGACCAGGAACAGGGTCGGCCGGTTGGCGTCGCCGTCGACATGGGCGTGCACGATGAGGTAGTCGGCAACATCGCCGCTGGTGACGAACCACTTCTCGCCGCTGAGATAGTAGCGGTCCTGGCGCCGTCGTGCCGTGGTCTTGACCTGACGCGGATCGGAGCCGGCTCCGGGCTCGGTGATGGCGTAGGCGCCGCGGCGCCTGCCTTGGCAGCTTGGCACGAGATAGTCGCGGACCTGCTCCGGCGTGCCGCGCTTCAGTGGCAGCGCCGGGTGCCAAACCACCGCCCAGAGCGCGCCGGTGGCCTTGCCCAGCTCCTCGTTGACGAGCGTCTGCTGCAGGATGGAGAAGCCCTGCCCGCCATGCTGGCACGCATGGTTGACGGCATTGAGACCATGATCGATGACTGCCTGCTTGAGCCTGGCCTTGGTTGCTTCCGGCAGGTGGCCATTCAGCTCGAGCTCCAGCTCGACCGGAAACAGCTCGGTCTCGGCGAACCGGCGCGCCCGCGCCTTCAGCTCCAGATCGGCCTTGTCGATGCTCAGATCCATCATCCTCTCCCCCAGTACCGACTTTCGCAGAAAGTCGGTACTGGTCGCTTCAAATGAGCAGCTGATTCACGCGCAATTTCGCGAGTCGGCCACGACCCGCGAAATTGCGCGATCAGGTGCTTACCGCGTTCGGCACCACCAAGGCGTCCACCACCACGGCACCCTTCGGACCGGCGATAACCGGGTTGGCATCGATCTCGGCGACACGGTCCCCGAAATCGGCCGCCATCGCCGAGAAGCTGGCGATCAGCCGCGCGAGCCCATCGACATCGGCGGCCAGGCGACCGCGGGCACCGGCCAGCAGCCGCATGAGCGGCTCCAGCCGTTCCAGCGCGCGGCGCGCGGTCGCTTGACCGAAGGGTGCCAGCTCATGGGTCACGCACCCGATCACTTCGGCCAGTACGCCGCCCATGCCGATGACGACCACCGGCCCGAACTGCGGATCGAGCTTCATGCCCAGCATCACCTCGACCCCGGGCGCGGCCATGGCGGCGATGAGGACACGGGGGCCGAGCCGCTGGGCCATGTCGTCATAGGCGGCGCGAAGCCGGGGGGGATCGGCGAGGCCGAGCCGGACACCATCGGCATCGGTCTTGTGCATGATGCCTGGTGCCGCGGTCTTGAGCGCCACGGGATATCCCAGCGCCGCCGCGGCGGCTTCAGCCGAAGCGGCGGTCTCGGCCAGGCGAAAATCGATGGTCGGGATGCCGTAGCTCGCCAGGAGGGCCAACGACTCCGCCTCCTCGAGCGGAGCGTACTGCGTCCATGGCCGCCCCGCAGTCTGTGCTGCCGGAGGAGCCAAATCATCGGCGCGCGACAGGTAATCGCGATACGCCAAGAGATGGCGGATCGCCTTCAAGGAGGCGGTCGTGCCGTCCAGCACCGGGATGCCGAGCGCATCGAACTCCCGCACGATCGCATCGTGGCGAAGCTGGGTGTAGCTGGTGGCGATCGCCACCGGCTTGGTGGTCGCGCCGATGAGTCGCTTGTGCGCCTCGAGATAGCCCTCATGCACGTAGTAGCCGGTTCTGAGGTCGGCGAAATGCACCAGGAGGGCGGTGTCGGGATCGTCGTGCAGCGCCTTCATGCAGTCATGGAATACGCCGACGAAGTCGCGGCCGGTGCCCCAGGCATCGAGCGGATTGCGGGGCTCGAGCCCGTGATCCAGCCTCGCCGCCAGTGCGGCCCGTGTCCCTTCGCCGATCCCAGCAAAGGGAATGCCGTTGTCCGGTGCCAGGTCGGCGATCATCTCGCATTCGCCGCCGGAATCGAGAATGGCGCCGAGGCCGCCAGGAGCCGCCGGACGTCCTTGCTGGAACAGGAGCAGGCTCGCCGCCAGCTCATCGACGGTATCGACACGCAGCACGCCGTAGCGGCGAAAGAGCGCGTCATGGGCCGCATCGTCGCCGGTCAAGGCGCCGGAATGGCCGAGCGCCATGCGCTTTGCCGCCTCGGTGCGGCCCACCTTCAAGACCACGACCGGCACCCGGGCCCGTGCCGCCTTGTCCAAAGCCGCCACAAAGCCGGCGGGATCGCGCACCGCTTCGATGAAGAGACCGATGACCCGGGTGCTCTCCAGCTCCAGGGCATAGTCCATGTAGTCGGCGACGGAGGTCACCAGCTCCTGGCCGGGCGAGACGCAGATGTTGAAGCGGAAGCGCGGATCGTTGTGGGCGAGCGCGCCGAAGATCGAGCCGGAATGGCTGATGAAGGCAATGTGGCCCGGACGCGCCTCGCGCTCGGCCGGGAAGCCCACGGCCCAGAAGCGATCGGCATCGTTGTAGAAGCCCATGCAATTGCCGCCGCAGATCGCCATGCCCGCCGCCTTGGCCTTGGCGGAGAGCCGCTCCAGCAAGGGCGGCGTCCCGTCATTCTCCAGATAGAGGCTCGCAAAGATCGTGGCGGCTGGCACCCCGTGCCGGATCGCATCGTCGAGGGCCGCCTCCAGTCCGGCATTGGCCACACTCAGCACCACATGGTCGACGGGTTCGGGCAGTGCCGCCAGCGAGGGGTAGCAACGAAAGCCCTCGACGCTGTCGTATTTCGGGTTGACCGGATAGACCGCACCTTCGAAACCGCCGCGCCTGACCATGCGCAGCATGTCGTTGCCGGGCGAATTGGGCCGCGGGCTCGCGCCGAGGAAGGCGACGGCGCGGGGCGACAGCAGCGGGGCGAGCCTATGCGGCTTCATGCGGAGGCAAGGTCGTGGGACCAAGACGGAGAGGGAGGCCCGCCGCAAGGCAAGGCGACGGGCCTCGCAGGGACGCGGGATCAGCCGAGCAGCATCTTGTTCCAGTCTTCCTCGTACTTGCTCATATAGACGCCGGCTTGCTCGTCGCTGAGCAGCATCATGTTCTTGAGATTGTCGGGATGCATGACGAGCTGCCTCGCCTGCTCGGGTGTCGCCTTCTTCGCTGCCGCTTCCAGCACCGGTCCGTAGACGCCGATGCCGAGCAAGCGGGTCTGCGCCTCTTCGGTCAAGGCCGAGTTCAGGATCTTCATCGCCAGATCCTTGTAGGGTGTCCCCTTGGTCACCACCCAGGCGTTGCCCCAAGCGATGCCGTCCTTCCAGGTGAAGTCGATCGGCGCCTTCTCCTTCAGCGCGTCGAACAGCCGGCCGCTCCACACCGAGCACATCGCGAGCTCGCCTGAAGCCAGAAGCTGCGGCGGCTGCGCGCCAGCCGTCCACCACACGTTCACATGCGGCTTGATCTCGGCCATCTTGGCGATCGCCTGCTTGGCCTTCTCGGGCGTGACCGGGTACATCTCGGACTCCTTGACCCCGGCCGCCAGCATCGCCGCCTCGTAGTTGTAGTACATGAGCTTGTAGAGGCCGCGTGCGCCCGGGAAGTTCTTCACGTCCCAGAAGTCCTTCCAGGACTGCGGCCCCTTGCCGTTCGGAAAGGCCTTGCTGTTCCACGCGATCAGCGTGGCGCCGGTGCTGGTGTAGACCCCATGGGTGTGCACCCAGCGCTTATCGACGGTCTTGGCGTTGGGGACGAGGCTGTAGTCGATCGGCTCCAGGAAGCCCTGGTCGCGGCCGATGAAGATGCTGCGGCCGCCGACATCGACCAGATCCCATTCCACCGCTTTGGCCTCCGCCATCGCCTTGATCTTCGCCTGGGTGGTGGGCGATGCGTTGACGATCTGCGTACCGAAGAGCTTTTCGGCAGGATCCATGAAGGCGTCCTTCTCCATGGCCGAAAGCGCGCCGCCCCAGGAGCAGAAGGTGAACGGGCGGCCCTGCGCCGCGAGAGGCCTGAGCCCCAGCGCCGCCGCACCGGCAGCGGTACCGGCAGCGCCCAAGAACAGCCGACGTGTAATCATGTCATGCCTCCCCTTTCGAGATCGTTTCCGCGCGCGACAGGGCATCGTCAGGCAAGATGCGAACGTCGTCGGGGGCCCACTCGATGCCCACCGTCCCGCTCGGGATTTGGCCGTCGCCGGCGAGGCGACGGCAGAGAATCATCTGACCATGGGGCAGGCGCAGGCGCAAGGTCACGAGGCCGCCCAGATAGATGCTCTCCTCCAGAACGGCGGCGACGGTGCCGGCGGTTTCCGTCACCAGCCGCACCGACTCGGGACGGATGAGGGCGACCGCGGGGCCTTTCCGAAGGCCGTCGGCGGCGATGCCGTCGATCTCGCGCGCTAGTCCGTCGAGCCGGATGCGCGCCCGGCCGCGACCGACCTCCGTCACCATGCCGCTGAGCAGATTGGACTCGCCCAGAAACCCGGCAACGAAGGCGCCCTGCGGTTGGCGGTACAGCTCTTCCGCCCGGCCGAGCTGCTCGATCGCGCCCTCGCGCATGATGGCGATGCGATCCGACATGACCAGGGCTTCCTCCTGGTCATGGGTCACGTAGATCGTGGTGCGCCCATGCTCGCGATGCAGGCGGCGGATCTCCAGCTGCACATGCTGGCGGAGCTGGCGGTCGAGAGCGGCAAGCGGCTCATCCATGAGCAGCACATCCGGCTCGATCACCAGTGCCCGCGCCAAGGCGACGCGCTGCTGCTGCCCGCCCGACAGCTCGGCGATCCGGCGCCTTCCATAGCCTTCGAGCCGGACCAGCTCGAGGGCCGTGTCCGTCCGGCGTTTGCGCTCCGCACCTGGAGTGCCGCGCGCGCGCAAGCCATAGGCGACGTTGTCGGCCACGGTCATATGCGGGAACAGCGCATAGTTCTGGAACACCATGCCGACATTGCGCCGGCGCGGCGGCAATTCGGTCACGTCCCGTTCGCCGACGATGACGCGTCCGCTCGTGGGTGCCAGATAGCCGGCGGCGATGTTGAGCAAGGTCGTCTTGCCCGACCCGCTCGGCCCCAGCAATGTCAAGAACTCGCCGGCGCGAACCTCGAGCTCGGTGGCGAGCAGCGCCCGCACCGCGCCGAAGGAGCGCGATACACCGGCGAAGCGGATCGACTGGCCCCGGCCGCTCATGGGGGGGCACTCATGGACTAGCGCTTGCTCCAGCCCGGGGCGCGGCCAGGCGGAATAGGACGAACAGCACCACCGTCACCAGGATCAAGAGGGTGGAGGCGACCGACAAGATCGGGGTGAATTCAAGGCGAACCACCTCCCACATCTTGACCGGCAGGGTCTTCGTCTGGACGCCGGCGAGGAAGATGGAGAGCACGACCTCGTCGAATGAGGAGATCAGCGCGAATACCGCCCCACCCAGCAAGCCGGGCAGGATGGTCGGCAAGGTGACGGTCAGGAACACCCGCGCCGGCGAGGCGCCCAAACCTTCGGCCGCGCGCAACCAGCTGGGATCGAGCGCGCGCAGGCTGACGCTCACATTCAGCACCACGAACGGCATGCATATGAGCACATGGGCCAAGGCCAAACCGCTCAAGGTGCCGGTCAGCCCCCAATAGCGCCCGATATAGTAGAGCGATACCGCCAGCACGATGACCGGCACGATCATCGGACCGAGGATGAGCCCGAGCAGGATCGCTCTCAGCCTGCCGGTCATTCGCGCCAGGCCGAGTGCGGCGGCGGTGCCGAGGGCGACCGACACCAATGCTGCGATCGTGGCGACCTCGATGCTGGTTGCGAGCGAGGTCAGCCATTCGCGATCGGCGAAGAAGCGAAGATACCAGCGCGTGGACCAGGTCTCGGGCGGCAGCCGGATGAACGAGCCGTAGTTGAAGGAGGCGGGCACCACGGCGAGGATCGGCAGCAGCAGGAAAGCGAGCACGCTCGAGCCGAAGACGTGCACGGAAGCGCGCGCGAACCGCCCCTCTCCGGACATCAGCGCGCCTCCAGGGCGGCATCGAGCTTGACGAACCTGGTGGCGCAGGCGAGCAGCGCCAGGATCGCCACCAGCAGCAGGATCGAGGCGGCGCCCGCCAGCGGCCAGGCCAGGCGTTCGTTCACCAGGTTCTCGATCAGCATGGCCACGGTCATGTTGTTGGGCCCGCCCAGGAGCGCCGGCGTGACGAAGAAGCCGAGCGACAGGAGGAAGACGAAGGTCGCCGCGGTGCCGATGCCGGGCATGGTCAGAGGCAGGTAGACTCTGGCGAAGGTGAGAAAGGGCGAGGCGCCGAGCCCGTCGCTCGCCTGCAGCAATCGCTGGTCGACCCTGAGCATGCCGGCATAGATCGGCAGAATTGCGTAGGGCAGCAGCACATGGACCATGCCGATGAGCACGCCGGTATTGTTGAAGAGCAGCGTGACCGGCTGAGCAATGAGGCCCACATCCACGAGGGTGCGGTTCAACGGTCCGTTCTTCTCCAGGAGCAGGATCCAGGCGAAGGTTCGAATCAAGACGCTGATCCAGAGCGGGAATAGCACGCCGTAGACGGCTAGGGTCAGCGCCAATCCCTTGAGCCGCGCCAGCATGTAGGCGGTGGGATAGCCTAAGAGAACGGCGATCGCCGTCACCGTCGCTGCCAACACCAAAGTGCCGCGGAAGACCCGGAGATACAGCCACGAGCCCAAGATCTCCCAATATGTGGAGAACGGGCCGTCGGGCGCGGACAGACTCAGCTTCAAGAGCAAGCCCAGCGGCACCAAGAATGCGGCGGAGAGAAAGATGACGGCCGGCGCCAGCAGCGCCATCGTGACCAGACGCCCGCGCGCCGCCGCCGTCAGCATTCGCGCCTGAGTCTCATGGCCCGCGCCGGAAGCGGGCGTCGCGCCATTCGATCGCCGCCTTCAGACCCTGCTCCTTGCGGATCCGGTTGAATTCGGTGCGTTCCGGTCCGGCTCCGGCCTCGATCAGCACGCCGGCATCCACGGCGGCGAGCAGCGCCTGGCGCATGTTCATCATCTCGTAGGTGCGATTGAGGGCACGCTTGGTGAGCGCGACCGACAAGGGTGCCGCCGCCGCCACGTCGCGTGCCATCTGCATGGCCTTGTCGAGCTCTTGGCCGGCAGGAACCACATGGTTGACGATGCCGAGCTGGAGGGCCCGGCCGGCATCGATCTGATCGTTGCCGGTGAGCAGCAGCTCCTTTGCCGCCTTAGGTCCCACGCACCAGGGGAGCAGCATGGCGACGATGCTGGAGCCGAAGCGCACTTCCGGCTGACCGAAGCGCGTTCCCTCGGCCGCAACCGTCATGTCGCAGCTCAGCGCCATCTCGAACGCGCCGGCCAGGCAGAAACCATGCACGGCGGCGATCGTCGGTTTGGCGCAATCCCAGAACTGCATCAAGAAGTCGAAGTCGTATTCGATCACGGCGCGCCACTGCTCGACGCCTTGGATGTTGCGCTGGGCCGACTCCTTCAGATCGAAGCCGGCGGAGAAGGCGCGGCCGGCGCCGTGAATGACGATGGCGTGGATGTCGGGCCGGCCGGCGAAGCCGTCGAGCGCGACCGACACTTCCTGCATCAGCACCGAGTTGAGCGCGTTCAGCGCCTGCGGCCGGTCGAGGGTGATGACCCCGACGCCGCCTTCCGCACGCGTTTTGATGCAGGTTTCCGCCATGCCCCCCGCGCCCTTGCTGGGCGATCCTACGGTGGCGGCCTCTTCAGGCGCAAGGCGCCGGGTCGTTCACGGATTTCGCGCCGATCCGTCGGCTTTGTCGTCGTCCAAGTGGAAGCGCCTGAGCCCGGTCAGGGCGAGGATGCTCAAGAGGATGAAGACGGGAACCGTCCTCAAATAGCGGCCGGCCAAACGGCCGGGCTCGCTCGCCAGGCGAAATACCCATTCGAGGCCGGATCGTTGCATCCACCGCGGCGCCTGCGGCTTGCGGCCCGAGAGGAAATCGAAGGCCGCACCCACCCCGACCATGGCCGCCGCACCGGCATGGGGGAAATGCCGCGCCATCCAGCGCTCCTGCTTGGGCGAGCCGAGGCCGACCCAGACGATCTCGGCGCCGGCGGCTCGCATCGCCTCCAGCGAACGCTGGTCGATGCCGGCCTCAGTGTCGGCGGGTGGCGGGGCGTAGATGCCGACCGGCTGAAATTCGGGATAGCGCTTGCCCAAGGCCGACGCCAGCGCTTCGGCTACGCCCGGACCGCCGCCCAGGAGAAAATGCCGCTTCCTTCGCAGCGTTTCGTCGGCGATGACAGCAGCCATGAGGTCAGGTCCGTAGACCCGCGAGACCTCTCTGTAGCCGAGCGCCCAGCAGAACCAGACCAGCGGCATGCCGTCGGGTGTGACCATGCCCGCCTGGTTGTGGATCGCCTTGAACTCCCGATCGTGCTGGCTCAGCACCACGCCATGGGCATCGCGGATGCAAACATAGCCGCCCCTTCCGGATTCGACCCAGGTGCGGATGGTCCGGACCGCGGCCTGCATGTCGACGCGGCTCACGCCTACGCCGAGCACATTCGCCCGCGGCGGCCTCTCTACGCTCAATAGGCTTCCTTGCCGCTGATCATGGCGATCGCCGTCAGCATCAGGATGCGGAGATCGAAGAGCAGCGACCAATGGGCAATGTATTCGAGGTCGAACTCGACGCGTCGCTGCGCCTTCTCGACGGTGTCGGCGGTGCCGCGGTAGCCCGCGACCTGCGCCCAGCCGGTGATCCCCGGCTTCATGCGATGGCGGGCGGCGTAGTTGGAGACCACCTGGCGATAGTCGGCGGTGGCAGCCAGCATGCCGACCGGATGCGGCCTCGGGCCCACGACCGACATGTCGCCCTTCAGCACGTTGAAGAGCTGCGGCAGCTCGTCCAGGCTCCAGCGGCGCAGAGTCCGGCCCAAGGGTGTGACCCTGGGATCGCCTGGTTCGGTGCGCTTGACGCCGCTCGGATCGGAGCGCTCGACGTACATGGTGCGAAACTTGTAGACGGTGATGATGGTGTCGTTGAAGCCGTTGCGCGGCTGCCGGAAGAGGATCGGACCCGAGGATTCCATCCGGATCAGCAGGGCCACGATCAGCATGATCGGCGACAGCACGAAAGTAATCGCGCAAGTGAGAACCAGATCCTCGATCCGCTTCATCAGCACCTGCCGGTCGGTGAGCGGCCGCCGGCCGATCTGCATGAGCGGCACGCCATAGGCGCCGACCGCGCTGGTGAAGTGCCGGTGCAGCATCCTGGTGGCGAAGGCGACATTGATGTCGACCGGCAAGACGCTGAGCTTCTCGCTCAGCTTGATGATGCGCTCCTCGCTCGACCACGGCAGCGCCAGCACGATGGAGTCGACGCGGTGCTCGCGGGTGTATTCGATGAGCGCCTCGACATTGCCGATGAACGGCAGATCGGCGAGTGAGGGCCGTCGGTTGCCTCCGCGCTCGTCGAACACGCCGACGATCTCCGCATCGGCGCCGCCGTGCTGCCTGATGTCCTTGATGAGCTCGTCGGCCATCTCGGTCGCGCCGACGATGACGATGCGGTCCTGCCAGCGCCGCTGTCTGCGCCAGCGCGCCACCACGACCGCCACGCCGAGCCGGACGGCGATGATGAGGACAGTGGACAAGACCAGCCACAGCAAGGTCCAGCCGCGCGACCAGAACTCGGTGGTCTTGGTGATGAACCCGACCAGGAGCCAGCCGATCGCCATGACGCTGAGGGCGACGAGCGCCCGTTGCGTCATATAGATGACGTTCGACAGGCGGTCATAGCGATAGGCCTGCAGGGCCTGGGCGATGGCGAGATAGCCCAACGCCGAGATGGTCGCGGCGGCGAAGTAGAGGGCAGCTTGCTCCTCGGCATCGAGCACGCCCGCCACATAGACGTAGAAGGCGATGGCGGAGGCGGCGAGAACCGCAAGCCCATCGGCGAGCCGGACCGCATCGGCCAGGAGGCGGCGGGAAATTGGTTTCATGCCTGCAGCACCTCGGGCATCGGGAGCATGGACTCCGCCCGGGGCCGCCCGACGCCGGCGAGCGCCTGGTCGAGCAGCACGGCGGCGGCGGAGGGCTCGAGGCGGTCCATGCAGAGGGGCGAGGAATAGATGCAATAGTCGCTGCAGGGGCGGCACGGCATCGGTTCGACCGCGTAGACGGCGTGCGGCGGCGGCGGCGCGAACCGCTCGAGCGATCCCGGGCCGAAGAGGGCGACTACGCGGCAGCCGACCGCCGCCCCGATATGCATGGGACCGCTGTCGGTGCAGAACAGCACGTCGGCCAATGTCAGCACGCGCTTGAGCTCGCTGAGCGAGCCGTTCCAAGCGACCGTCGGCGTATCCCGGCCAAGCGCGATGCTGGGGCTCCCCTCGGATTCGATCAGCAAGATCGCACCGGGCCGCATCTTGAGGCCGCGCAAGGACGCGCCGATGCGCTCGCCGCTCCAGCGGCGCGTGGCCTGTGCCGCCCCGAAGGCGAGAGCCAAGATCGGTCCGCCCCGATAACCCGCTTCTCTCAGACGCCGGACCAGCTCATCGGGCGGCGGCCGCACCGCCAGAAGCGGCAGGCCCGGCACATTCGTGCCGAGCAGCGCTGCCGCGGCCCGGGCCGCGAGAGTCCCGCGATAGAGCCCGGGCTCGAGCTTCGCCGATCGCTCGAACGGGTGCCGGCTCCGATCGACGCCGATGTCGATCGAAACCCAGGCTCTGCCGCCTTCGGCCGCGTAGCCGGCGTATTCCGCCGTCGCCAGGAGGCGTGCCAGCGCTGTCTCCCTGGGATCGGGGCGGAGGCCGATCAGCAGGTCGTACTCGGTACGGCCAAGGCTGCGGACCGAGCGGGCGAAGTCTCGCCATTCCTCGGACCAGAGGCGGTACTTGCCCCGATGCTTGGTCCAGGGTGGGACGAGAGTCTGATAACCATCGAAAAGCCGCTCATCGCCGAACAGGGCCTCGAGCCAGGGCTTGCCGATGGCATCGATCCTGGCCTCGGGATAGGCCATGCGCAACGCGTGCAGAAAGGGTATCGCGAGGACCGCATCGCCGATCCCCCAGAAGAGGAAGACCCCGATGCGCCGGCGCGGCGAGGTGCCGGACTTTCGCGCCGTCGCGGCGGCGACGGCATCGAGCACCAGCCGCGCTCCCGCATCGCGCACATGCCGCTTCAGCGGGATCCGGGGGACAGTGGTCACCGGAACCCCTTGGCATGCGCGATGCGCCGGGCGCGTTCCATTCCGCTTTCCGCCAACGGCAGCGCGGCACCGGCCCGGGCCTGAAAGAGTTGCCCGCGGGCTTGGCTCCGCTGCGGCTCTTGGCCGTCGTCGTCCGGGCCGTTGAGCCGGCAGGCGATCGCTGCAACGATCCACAGGGTCGCGGCATGCATGGGACGCTCGAGGAAAAGCGTGAAGGTGGCGAAACCGATCATCGAGACCAGCGCCGATGCGGCTGCGAAGGCATCGCCGCCGAAACTCGGGCGATGGATCGCCCGCGTCGCCAGCGCAATGCTGCCGAGCCAGGCGCCGATGATCAGCACGAAACCGAACAGGCCGAGCCGCGCCAGGATGGTGAGGTAGGTGTTGTGCGGCAGCCCGACGTTGAAGCTGCCCTCCTCGACCTCGTTGATGAGGGCTGCCGGCACCAGCGGCTGGCCGAAGCCGACGCCGAAGAGCGGGTTGTCGCGCCAAAGCTCGAACACCGCATCCCAGCGCAGCAGGCGAAAATAGAAATTGTCGTCCTTGGCGAGCGACATGCCGCCCTCGACCGCGGCGAAGAATGACGAGATCGCGTGGGCGAGACCGGATTCCGGCAGGAGGATCGGGGTGGCGACCAGCAGCAGGCCGCCGCCGGCGGCGAGCGCCACGAAGGCAAGGCGCTGGGTCGTCCGCATGCCCAAGAGGCTGAAGAGCGAGCTCAAGGCCATGCCCAGCACCGCCGAGCGGGTCTGAGTGAGCGCCAGGCCGAAGAAGGCGACCGCCGCCGCGCCGAGATGCAGCAGCCGGCGCTCGGTGTTGGAGGCGGCATAGGCCAAGAGCGCCATCAGCGAGAAGCCGATGATGCCGCCGACATCGCCGCTGCCGAAGGAGAGCGCCAGCAGCTTGCTGTCGGTCACGACACGGGTGGCGGTGTCGAACAGCACCTGGGCGCCGCTCTGGGTGTCGATGATGAGCGCCACCGCCAGCACCACCCCGCTATAGGTGAACCAGCGCATGGCCGCGGCGGCCTTTGCCCGGCTGTCGAGGACGAAGTAGGTGAGCGCGAAGACGATGCCGTAGGAGAAGATCGCCAGATCCCGGACGGCGAGGATTCCCCAATCGCCGAAAGCGATCAGCGTATAGAGGATCGAGGTGAGGAAGAGGAGCCAGAGCAAGAGGCCCGGCATTCGGGCAAGGCCGCCGGTCACCAGCCAGACGACCAAGGATCCCGTGCGGGTGATGGCAACCGTGAGCACCAGGGCAATCAGGAACAACTCGGTCAGGAACAACGGCACCGGGCCGATCATGATGCCGATCTTGGCGGCGCTCAGATGCCCGATCCGGGTGATCGCCAGATAGCCGACGATCAGCATGCCGCCGACGCCGAGCTCGCTCGTCGAGGCCGCCTCGCCCATGGGATAGGCGTGGGTCGCGGGCGACCGCGTGCGTGCGCCGATGGACTGGGCGGCAGTCACCGCCAGAATCCCGACCTGCTCGGCAGGCTCGGCATCGTCACCGGCCCGACATTTGCCGGATCATCCAGCTTCGGGGCGCGGCAGGTAGGTTTCACGATGGTGCTTGGAGACATTGGCGGCGTAGTCGTAGCGACGGAGATGGCGAAGGTCGACCTGGGTCAGACCGACGACCGGGTTCATGTGGCCGGATTGGATGATGGTCTTCAGCGCATCGAGCGCCATTTCGCGCGGCGTCTTCGCCCAGCGGATCAGGAACAACACCTTGTCGACTTCCTGCTGCAGGATGAGCGTGTCGGGAAACCGCTTCACCGGCGGCGTATCGAGGATGACCATGTCGTACTGGGTGGAGAGCGCGTGCAGCAGATTCCGCATGCGCTCCGAGCTAAGGAGGATGGGTGCGTCCACCAGCGTCTTGGTATCGCCGCAGTCGATGTGATCCAGCCCGGTCGCCCGGTCGGTGCCGAAGATCTCTCCGGCATCGGCGGCTCCGAGGAGATATTCCGCGAGGCCCGGAAGCGGGTCGGCCTCGCCTTGTCGTGAACGACGGCGCAGCCTTTGGCGGAGATCGCAGTCGACGGTGATCACCCGCTTCTCGCCGACCGCGTAGGTCACCGCCAGGGCGCGGGAGGTGAACGTCTTGCCCTCGCCGTCGAAGGCGGAGGTGACCAAGATGCTGCGCACGGGACGGTTCGGATCGGGCGACAATGACAGGCTGACGCGGATATAGCGTACCGCCTCGGCGAATTCGGTCCGGGCGCGCAGAATGCGGCGCATGTCGCCCAAGCGCCGGGCCTGGTCGAGAGGCTTCACCCAGGGCAGGCTGGCGACCGTCTCGAGGCCGGTCAAATTCTCGATCTGCTGGCGGTTGCGGAAGCCGACGTCGAGCAGATCGAGCACGAAAGCAAGCAGCACGCCGAACATGGCGGCGACCGCGGCGGCCACGGTCACCAGGAGCGGCTTGTTGGGAAAGAACGGATGGTCGGGCGGGATCGCGCGGGAGATGACGCGGACTAGCGGCGTATCGATCCGCCCTTCCATCGCATTCACTTCGCGCATGCGGTTCAGCATGGTCTCGTAGATCGTGCTGCTCGTCTTCAAATCGGCTTCGAGCAGGCGCAAGGTCAATTGCGACTTGCCTTGCTGCTGCAGCTCCTGGGTGAGCTCGCTCACCTTGGCGGCAAGCGCTGTCTCCTGATCCTTGGCGAGGCGGGCTTGGTTTGCCGCAGCGGCAACCAGGCGGCGCATCTCGGCCTTGATCTTGGCGTGGATGTCGTCGAGCTCGGCTTGCGCCTGCTGCAGCCGGGGGTGCGCCTCCCGGTACTGGGTGGCGAGCTCGGCGAGCTGGCGGGCCGCCGCCGTCTCCTGGTTGCGGAGCTGCTGGATGCCGGGAGCATCGAGAGCGATCTCGGAGTCTTCGAAGCGCCCGCCGCCATCGATGAGCTGCTGGAGCTGGCGCGCGCGGCCGTCGAGATCGGCGCGGCGGATCTGCGCCGTCATGAGCTGCTGGTTGTATTCGACCATCTGCCGCTGCTGGGCGGTGTTGCCGTTGAGGTCGAGGATCCCCGCGCTGGCCCGGAACTCTTCGAGGCGCTGCATGACGTCGTCGACGCGCGTGCGCGCCTCCTGCAGGCGGCCGGCGAGCCAGGATGTCTCCCTGGTGGCTACCCGGCGCGCTTCGGTCACCTGGTCTTCGATGTAGGTGGCCGCCAGGGTATTGGCGACGGCGGCGGCCAGGCGCGGATCGTCGGCGATGAAGCGAATCTCGATAACCCTTGAGCGGTCGCCGGCGCGTACGGTGAGATTGCGGAAATAGGTCTCGTAGACCCGGTTGGCGAGCTCGCCGGTCGGCGGCGGCTTCGGTTCCTCGGCCTTCGCCGGGGCGAGATACTGGCGGTAGCCCTGCGGCAGAAAGAGGCTGAGATGCGCCTGCAAGTCCTGCCGCCATTCGCCGAGCCGCACGCCCAGCGAGCGCGATCCGGTGAAGAACGGCGAATTCCCGAGATTGAGCACCTTGACGATGCGGTCGGCGAGGTTGAGGGAAGTCAGGACCGCCGCCTCGGTCTCGTTGGAAAAGAGATCGCCCCCTCCGCCGCCCAACAGCGACGCCAGGCCCGAGGCGGGCGAGCGCGATTGCGGTGCGTCGAGCACGAGCTGCGTCTCGGCGCGGTAGAGCGGATCGATCTGGTTCACGATCATCGCCGCAATGCCGGCGATGAGCACGGCGAAGCACAGCACGAACCAGCGCCGACGGCGGAGGACGTCGAAGACGAACTGCAAATACTGACGCGCGGGATCGGTGCCGATCGTCGCCGGCGCCAGGGGTGCCGTGAGCGGTCCCAGCCCCTGGCTTTCAGCCGGCGTCGAAGGCCCTGCACGGGCGATCGGAGCGACGTTCGTTGACATGTGTCCGAGGCCTCGCTGATGGTCCCGACGAGCCGTCAGGCACAAGTCCGCCATGGGTCAAATATGATTTGCCGGAACTTTTAATATAATGCTGACGAAAAGTTAAGCATCAATCACCGAAGGCGCTATACTTCGCGGGCTCGGCCTTAACTTGGTCGCGGGCATCATAATCCACAAATTTCCCCATTGCTAGAATAGCTTGCCGCATGCCGCCATCCTCCTGGTCGATTTCCGAGCCGCCTCCGGCCGCAAGCGTCAGAGCGAATCTTCTCGCTCTCGGGACCTCGGAGGTCTTTGCCAGGGTCGCCCAGCTCCTCAGTCTGGCGATCTTGGCGCGCGTGCTCGGCCAAGAGGGCATGGGCGTGGTCGGCACGGCATGGGCCATATATCAGCTGGCGGTGCCCTTCGTGCAGTACGCCCCCGAGCTGATCGGCACCCGCGAGGTAGCACGGGGCGTCGAGGCGCGCGCCGCCTTCGTCAGCTTGACCTTGGTCAAGCTGCTGATTGCGGTCTTCGCCTGCCTGCCGATCGCCGTGTGCGCGGCGTTCTTCCTGGACGCCGACCCGGCAGCCCAGCTGCAGGTCGCCCTCCAGTGTCCGGTGCTGTTCGCCGTCGCGCTCAGCGGTGTTTGGGTCTTTCGCGGACAGCGCCGCCTGTGGGCCTATGCCGCCGTCCGCATCGTCAGCTCGGCGGCCTTGCTCGCTGGCCTCTTCTTCGGCCTCGGGCTGGTCCCGCTCCCCTGGGTCGTGCCCGTGGCGGAGACATTGACGGGCCTCATCGGCGCGGCGATCGCCTACGCGTTGCTGATGGGCGCAGAGCCGCTGCAGCGGGTGGTCGCCGAAGTTCGCGCCTCCTTGCCGGAGCTGCGCACCCACGTCGCCGAAGCAGTTCAATTCGGCCTCGGCGCATTTCTTGCCGCTGCGATGTGGAGCGCGCCGATGCTGGTCGCTCGGGTGTTCCTGGATCCCGGCGAGCAAGGCGTGCTGGCGGCGACCATCCGGCTGATCCTCGCGGTGAGCTCGCTGTTCCAGCTGGCGCTCCAGGTGTTCCACCCGGTCCTGGCGTACCGCTACACCCATGATCGCGAGTCCGCGAAAAGCCTCGCTGCCGCACTCGTCGTGCAGGTATTCGCCGTGACGATCCCGGTTGCGCTCGCGGTGGCTCTGCTGTCCCCGTGGATCGCCGGCTCGCTGCTGGGCAGCGAGTTCGACCGCGCCGCGATCGTGCTCACGGCATTGGCGCCGACTCTCATTCCCACCGCCGTCAGCTCGGTATTCGGTTACGCGCTCTTGGCCGATGGCCGCTACCAGCTCTACGTCTTCATCTGTGCGGGCGGTGCCGCCGCCTCTGTCCTCGGCTGCTGGATCGCGTTCTCCCTGTTGCCCGATCCCGAAGCAGCGGCGGTGCTGGCGCCGGTCATGACGCTGGTAGCGCTGGTCCAGGCCTTTATCGTCTGGCGGCTCGATCTCGTCAGCTACGCCCATGTCAGCTGGCGGCAGCTGGCGCCCTCGCGCATTTGGCAGATGCTGAAGGAGCGCTAGGAACCGGCCATGCGACTCGTCGTCCTCATGTATCACCGGATTGCGCCCGACATTCCGCGCATGCGCGGCGACTTGGCGGTGACGCCGGACCGATTTGCGCGGCAAATGGCTCGTCTGCGGCAAGATGGCTTCACCGCGCTGCGGCAAGACGACGTGGTCGCATGGCTCCGCGGGCAGCGGGAGCTGCCGGCACGTCCCGTCGTCGTCACCTTTGACGACGGCTATGCCGACAACCTGATCCACGCGTTCCCGGTGCTCGAGCGTCTCGAGATCCCAGCCATCACGTTCCTGGTCACGCAGCGGCTGGGAGGCCAGAACGACTGGGACTCGGGCAAACTGCCGACGCGACAGCTCATGGGTGCGAGCGACGTCGCCGCCTGGGCCGCGCGCGGGCTCGAGTTCGGCGCGCATGGCCGTACGCATCGCTCGCTCGTGGGTCTGGACGCCCCGACGCTGCGCGCCGAGGTCGACGGTTCCCATGACGACCTTGCGAAGCTGCTCGGACGCGCGCCGATTGCCTTTGCCTATCCAAATGGCGACGTCGACGTGCCGGCGCACGAACACGTCTCTCGGCGTTTTGCCTTGGGCTATGGCGCCCATGAAGGCGCCAACTGGGCCGAGACAGATCCCTGGGAGCTGCAGCGCACCAGCGTGTTCGGGTTCTACCCGACACTCGAGTTCCGATGCCAGATCCGGCTGGGCTGGAGGCCGGGCAATCGGCTGCGAAACGCCTTCGTGCGCTTGGCCCGCCCGCTCCAGTTCGCCTGAGGACCCCTCCCGATCCTTGCGAGCCGGTTAAGCTCGGCCCGAGTCAGAATGGAAGCAGAGCGACCACCGGCGCCGGCAGCAACCAACCGAACAGCAAAGCCACGATGAAGGCGCCGAAGATCCGGCTGGCACCTGGAAACGCCTTGGCTTCGCGAACCATCCCGAAATAGGTCGAGGCGGGTGCGATCATTCCAATGATCAGGCCGGCCACGGCGTCCCCGGCAGGGTGCGCCCGGACCGCGACGCGCGCCAACGCGACCGCCGAGGCAAGCGCCAGGGCACCGAACGGCATATAGCGCCAGGCGCCGCCGCCGGTGCGGGCCAGCGCCGTCGCCACCGAGCCGTAGAGCGCCGCCGCAAGCGCGGCATGACCGCTCGGAAAATATTGGCTGGTGAGCGCGCTGTCCGGCCACAGCGCATCGTCCGGCGTCGCGACCAGCCATTTCAGCATCAAGGTCGCCGCGGCGACCGCGCTGACGCCGAGGACGAATCCCTGAACCGTGCGCGACAGGCCCACCCCCTGCATCCACGCAGCGAACAGCAGCACCGTGGTCACGCAGAGCCCAGGGCTGCCGAGTTCGGCGATCGCGTCGATCATGGGGGGATTGGTCCTACGGCTCCGGGGCGTATCGCGGCCACACCCCTTAGTAGAATAATATCATCAATCGTCCGATGAATCCCAGCGTCCGAGCGATGGCGGGGTTGCTGCGGGGCTTGATTTGGGCCAATACATCCTGGCATCGCGGCTGCAACGGTGATCGCTGGTTGATGTGCATCGCAATTTCCCGGGTCCTGGTGTGCTGCGCCCTCGCCCTCGGCATGGCGGCCTGCGGCATCAATTCGATCAACCTGCCACCGCCGCCGGCGGAGCCGCCCGCCTATCGGCTGGCGGCTGGCGACAAGGTCGCCGTGCAGGTCTTCGGCCATGCCGATCAGTCCGGCCAGTACGAGGTCACGGCCGACGGCACGTTGTCGCTGCCGCTCATCGGCTCCGTGCCGGCGCGCGAGCGCACCGTGGACGAGCTATCGGCGGATTTGCGCACCCGCATGGACCGCTTCATCGTCAATCCGCGCTTCACCGTCGAGGTGGTGACCTACCGGCAGATCTTCGTGCTGGGCGAGGTGAAGAGCCCGGGGGCGTTCCCCTACCATGTCGGGCTCACCGTGCAGCAGGCGGTCGCGCTCGCCGGCGGCTTCAGCTACCGGGCGATCACCGACAAGGTGGTCCTGACGCGGCTCGCCGAGGGCGGAACCCGCGACTACGGCGCCGCGCCGAAGGATCTCGTGCTTCCCGGGGACACTTTGACCGTCATGGAGCGGGTGTTCTAGTCGGTATTTCGCGCGCAGAGCGGGAGCAGCCGCGTGTGCTAAATACGGGACTAGTCGGCGCGATAGGGAAAGGGCTGGTAGCGCGGCCCGAAGGCCCATTCGCCGAAGGCATGCCAGCTCTTGGCTAGGTACGCCCGAACCACCAGGGCCTGCTTGGGCGCGATCACCATCGCGATCGGCAAGACCAGCGCCAGCAGCGGCCAGGCCCAGATTATGTGGCGGCCGAAACGCCCCATCGGATTGAGCCCGGCAAGCCGCAACAGCCTGATGCGCGTGCGTCCCTCGGAACCAAATCGACCGATGAACCAGCCCGGGCGCAGGCGCTCCACAGGCACCCTCAGCCGCGCGCGCGCATCATGGGCGAACAGCACGCGATAGCCGCTACGCATGAACACCAGGCAGAGATCGCTCTCTTCGCCGCCGAGATCGCTGCCGGCGACACCGCGGCCAGGATCCGCCTTGCGTCGGCCCAAGGGATAGTTCTGGGCACGCCTGTCCCCGCACCAGAGCTCGGTGCAGCGGCCCCGGCGCACCGCGAGCGCGACACCGGTCGGCAGGATTGGAAAGATCGCGTCTTCTACACCCGTCTGCCGGCCGCCCTCCCAGACGGCGAATTGGCTCAAGAGCCGCTGCGGCACCCAGGTGGGAACTTGAACGGACGGGTCCAGCTCGACGCGGCCGCCGACCACGCCGATCTTCGGATCGCTCGTCCAGACCTCGAGGATCTCCTCGAAAAAGGCGTCGGTCGGGACAGCATCGTCGTCGATGAAGATGCACAGCTCACTGCGCGCATCGAGCAGTCCGCGCCGCCGCGCATAGTAGACCCCGCGCCGCTCTTCGAGCACCCAGCGAAATTTTGGGTGGCGTCCGGCCAATTCGTCGAGGATGGCGTGGGAGCCGTCGGTCGACCCATTGTCGACCAGTAGCACCTCCGACTTGGGAAACGGCGCCAAGGCCTCGATGATGGCCCCGACCGTATCGCGAACCGCGTCGACCTGATCGAGATAGGAGACCAGCACCGTGAATTGCAGGTCGCGCATCAGCCCCCTTCCCGATGAATCACCTAGGCCGGTCGGCGTGCGCGGATGTCCGCCCCGGCCTTGAGGTTTTCGACGAACCAGCGATAGGTCTGCTCGAGCCCCTGGCGAAGCGGAATGCCTGCGGTCCAGCCCATGGCGCTCAAGCGCGAGACGTCGAGCAGCTTCCTGGGCGCGCCGTCGGGCCGGGAGCGATCGAAGCGGAGCTCGCCTTGGAAGCCGACGACCTCGGCAATGCTGTGGGCGAGCTCGCTGATGCTGACATCGGTGCCGGTGCCGACATTGATGTGCGACTCCGCCGAATAGTGCTGCAGCAGAAAGACGCAGGCGTCCGCCAGGTCGTCCACGTGCAGGAGCTCGCGGCGCGGCGTGCCGGTGCCCCACACGGTGATGCTGGGCAGCCCCGCTGCTTTGGCTTCGTGCGCCTTGCGCATCAGCGCCGGCACCACATGCGCCGTGGCCAGATCGAAATTGTCACCCGAGCCATAGAGGTTGGTCGGCATCGCTGCGATGAAATCCGCACCGTATTGCCGCCGATAGGCGGCCGCGAGCTTGAGCCCGGCGATCTTGGCGACCGCATACCATTGGTTGGTCGGCTCGAGCTCGCCGGTCAGGAGATGCTCCTCGCGCATCGGCTGCGGCGCCAGGCGGGGATAGATGCAGGAGGAGCCGAGAAAGAGCAGCTTCTTGACGCCGGCCTGGTGGGCGGCATCGATGACGTTGGTCGCGATCATCAGATTGTCGCGCAGAAACGGCACGGGCTCGCTGTCGTTGGCGAGAATGCCGCCAACGCGCGCCGCGGCGACGATGACGGCGTCCGGCCGCTCTTCGCCGAGCCACCGGCGAACCGCTTCCTGCTCGGTCAAATCCAGCCGCTCGCGGCCGACGGTCATGACCTCGCAGGATTCCCGGGCGAGCCGGCGCACGATGGCCGAGCCCACCAGGCCGCGATGGCCGGCGACCCAGACGCGCCGGCCCGACAGGAGAAAGGTCCGCTCAGTCATCGCGGTACAGCCGCTCCACGCGTTTGATGAGGCGCAGATCCGCTTCGACCATCTCGGAAACCAGGTCGGTGAAGCTGATCTCATGCCGCCATCCCAACCGGTCGCGCGCCTTCGTCGGATCGCCCTGAAGATGCGGCACCTCGGTCAGCCGGAAGTATTTCGAATCGATGCGCACGCGAACCGCGCCGCTCTTCTGCTCGACGCCGATTTCCTCGAGGCCGGTCCCCTTCCAGGAGATCGGCCGGCCGACATGGGCGAAGGCCCGCTCGACGAACTCGCGCACGCTGTGGCTCTCGCCGGTCGCCAGCACGTAGTCGTCGGGCTCAGGCTGCTGCAGGATCGACCACATGCCCCTGACGTAGTCGCGCGCATGCCCCCAGTCGCGGCGTGCGTCGAGGTTGCCGAGGTAGAGGCACTCCATCCGCCCGAGCTCGATGGCCGCCACCGCGCGGGTGATCTTGCGCGTGACAAAGGTCTCGCCGCGGGTCGGGCCTTCGTGGTTGAAGAGAATGCCGTTGGATGCGTGCATCCCGTAGGCTTCCCGGTAGTTGACCACGATCCAATAGGCGTATTGCTTCGCCACCGCATAGGGGCTGCGCGGGCGAAACGGCGTCGTCTCGCGCTGCGGAACATCCACCGCATCCCCGTACAGCTCCGAGGTCGATGCTTGGTAGAGGCGCACGCGCTTGGCCATGGCTAGAATGCGGATCGCCTCCAGCAGGCGCAGCGTCCCCAGGCCATCGGCATTGGCGGTGTATTCCGGGGTCTCGAAGCTCACCTGCACATGGCTTTGCGCGGCGAGGTTGTAGATCTCGGTCGGCTGCGTCTCCTGCACGATGCGGATGAGGTTGGTCGGATCGGTCATGTCGCCGTGATGGAGAAAGAACCGCACATCGCGCTCGTGGCGGTCTTGATAGAGGTGATCGATCCGAACCGTGTTGAAGGACGACGAGCGGCGCTTGATGCCGTGCACGACATAGCCTTTGGCGAGCAGCAGCTCGGCCAGGTAACCGCCGTCTTGGCCGGTAATGCCAGTGATGAGCGCGACCGGACCAGTCATCGCATACCGCCCCTCAAGCGTGCCACCATCGGACAAACCTATGATTAATCATTCTAGGATAGTCATGGCCGAGTGATGTCGGCGGGGCTGCCAAGCCCGTGGTCCTGCTTCGGGTTCGCAGGTAATATACAATATCGGTAAAATTGCAATCTATTGCATGCGAGCTTGATTTCCTGCGTGGTCCCGTCATTCTGCTGACGGTGAAACAAATGACGTCCATGGCCGTGCGGCTTCTGCGCCGGGTTTGGCTTTGCCTGCTGCTGGTTCCGGCCAACGGCGCGCTGGCCGGCGATCTGGCCGCCGTCCAGCCAGCCCCCGACCTTACCATCCACTACGATCTTTACACGGGCGGGCTGCACACCGTCGGCATCGAGGCCAAAGCTCATATCCAAGCCGAGCGCTATGCGTTGACCGCCGACGTCAATTCCGTCGGCCTCATCAATTGGTTCTTTCGCTATCACGCGCGCCACGAGGCCGGCGGCAAGCTCACCGAAGGCGGCATCCGCCCCGAGCTCTACGCCAACGCCGGCGAGTGGAACGGCGGCGGGCGCAGCGTGACGCTGAGTTACGGCGACGCCGGCCCGATCGAGGCCGAGGTGCGGCCGACCCCGGAGAAGGACGAGCGCGATCCCGTGCCGGCCCATCTTTGGATCGGAACCGTCGATCCCTTGAGCCTGGTGCTCGCTGTCAACCGCCGGACGGCAAGCGAAGAGCCTTGCGCCGTCACCGTCCCGGTGTTCGACGGCAGGCGCCGCTACAATCTGCATTTGGAGCCGGTCGGCCTCGACCGTCTGCCGGCCAACCGCTACTCCTCCTTCGCCGGCGCGGCTCTGAAGTGCCGGGTGATCTATGAGCGGGTGGCAGGCGACCCCCGCAACCCGCAATGGCAGCTGCGGAAGCCCCCGCAGACCACCGTGTGGCTGGCGCGATTCGGGCGAAACCGGATCTGGTTGCCGGTCAGGCTCGAGACCGAATCGATTTTTGGCGCAGTCGTGGGACACATCACCCATGTGGCGGCCGCAGGCACTCCCCATCCCCTCGACTAGCGCCGCCGCCCTGGCGAAGCGGGGCTTGTTGCTGGCGCTCCTCTCAGCCCCGCTGATGGCCTGCGAGAGCGCGCGCGATGCATGGCGCAGCGTCTCCAGCACCGCTGAGGAGACCTGGGGCAGCCTCGCCGGAACCGAGCCCAATCTGCTCCTGCAATCGCGCGAGGGGCGCGTCGAGATCGCTTCCCGCTGCCAGAGCAAAGCCCAAATCCGCTGGCCCAACGCGCAATCGGTCCGGTTCGCCGACGGCCACATAACCAATTCCGGCACCGACGGCGATGCGGAATATCTGGGCGCGGTCGAGGTCGTCACGCCCGCCGGCGGCCTGCAGCGCTTTCGCTTCGTCTGCACGGTGCAGCCCGACGGGGTGGTCGGGCTGAGGTTCCTCTAGACCACATGTCCGTCGTGGGGCGGGTGACCCGCCCCACAGTATGCATAGTCGAGGGTTGCGCCGGATGGGCCGGTGCCGAGCCTCATGCATAGGAGACGGGTCATGGATGAGCTTAGCAAATACGTTGGATTGGATGTGCACAAAGAGCGGACGGTTGTGGCGCTCGCGGCCAGCGCCGGTCAGCGCCTGGCCGGACCTTACGACTTGGCCCAACGCCACGCGCTCATCGGCGGGGCCATTGCCGAAGCCTCGTTCAAGGATCCGCCGGCCCCGGTGCCTGACGTGATCGGCGTCTCCTACTACTCCGACGCTAATGCTTCGGTCATCGATACCGCCAAGCTCAAGGCCAATATCGACGCGCTCAGGCCGTTCCGGGAATTCGTGCGCGGCGTCGTGGAGGATTCCGACCGCTGGGTCGCCGGCAATCCGCCGCAGCCCCGCGTCGCCGCCTGTGCGCTCGATTGGCTGGACGCTTGGGCCGGTGCGGGCGCCCTGCTCGGACGCGTCAACAACCAAGGCGGCTACGAACGCAAATGGTCTCTCGCCGCTCTGGCCTTGAGCTATCTCAAGCTCGCCGATGCCGGCGACCTCGACCCGAACAAACGGCGGCGGGTGGAGGCTTGGCTTGCCGATATCGCCCGCCGGGTGATGCCTGACTATCAGCGCCCGAGCCGGACCGACAACCGCAACAACCACGCCTACTGGGCCGGTCTCGCGGTGGCGGCCGCGGGCGCCGCCGCCGGCGACCACGGCCTCTTCGACTGGGGCATCGGTCAGTATCGGGTGTTTCTCGCCGAGATCCATCCCGACGGCACCCTGCCGCTGGAGATCAATCGCAAGGCTCGCGCGCTCCACTACCACATCTACGCTTTGGCGCCGCTGGTACTGTTGGCAGAGCTCGGGCACGCCAACGGCATCGATCTCTACGCTGAGAGCGACGGTGCCGTGCACCGTCTAGTGGGACGCGTGGCGGCGGGGCTCGATGATCCGTCATGGTTCGAGGCACGCACGGGCATCCGCCAAGACGTCCGGGACAAGCTCGGCGCAAACGACATGGCGTGGGCCGAACCCTATTACGCGCGGTTCGGCACCGCCGCCTTGCTGCCTCACTTGCGGCATTTCCGTCCGTTGAGCGATCGCTCCCTCGGGGGCAACCTGACGCTCCTTTACGGGGTCAAGGATCTACCGGCGCACCCCTGAGACCGACCCGCTCTTGCTCGCGCCGAGCGGTGCCGCCATGCTCGGCTCTCCCATGGCCACCCGCCATCCACGCAAGCCTGCGAGCGCTGCCGGCCCGCCGGTGGAGCTCGTCATCGAGGCGCTGGGGGCGCTGGGCGACGGGCTTGCCCGGCATGGGGGTGAGCGGGTGTTCGTGCCCTTCGCGCTGCCGGGCGAGCGTGTCACCGCGCGGATCCTCGGACGTCGTGCCGACGGGCTCGAGGCACGCCTGATCCAGCTATCCGAGCCGGCGCCGACGCGCATCAAGCCCGCCTGCCGGCATTTCGGCAGCTGCGGCGGTTGCGCCGCCCAGCACCTGGCCCGGCCCGCCTATGCCGCGTGGAAGCGCCGGGTGGTCGAAGACGCCTTGGCGCGGCGCGGGCTCAAGGACATCGCGGTCGAGCCGCCGATGCCGATCGCGCCCGGAACCAGACGGCGCGCCGAGCTGACGCTCATGGGCACGCAGCGCCGGATCCTCGCCGGCTTCGCCCAGCACGCCAGCCACACGATCGTCGATCTCGCCGAGTGCCCGGTGCTGCTGCCCGCCATCGTGGCGCTCATCGAGCCGCTTCGTCAAAGCCTCGCCGGCTGGCTCAAGCCGGGGATGCGGGCGGAAGCGGCGGTTGTGGCCAGCGAGTCGGGTTTAGACCTCGTGCTGACCCTTCCCGCAGCGCCCGACTTGAGCCTCCGCGAGCGCCTGGCAGCGCTCGCCCAATCCCAGGATCTGGCGCGGCTGTCCTGGCGGCAAAAGCATGGAGAGCTCGAGCTGTTGGCGGGGCGCCGCCCGTTCGGAACCCGTTTCGGCGGGATCTGGGTGGCGCTGCCGCCGGGAGCGTTCCTGCAAGCCTCGGAAGCGGGCGAGGCGTTGATCCTGGACGAGGTCCTGTCCGGCATCGGCAGGGCAAAGAGCGTCGCCGATCTCTACGCCGGTGCGGGGACCTTGAGCCTGCCTCTCGCCCGCCAGGCGCGCGTCCACGCCGTCGAGGGCGATGCTGCCCTGGTCCAGGCGCTCGATGAAGCGGCACGCCGGCTCGGCGGCAAGCGCCTCAGCGTGGAACAGCGCGACCTCGCGACCGACCCGCTCACCGCTGCCGAGCTTGCCCGCTTCGAGGCCGCGGTCTTCGATCCGCCGCGGGCTGGCGCCCTGAGCCAGGCCCGAGAGCTCGCCCTCTCCCCGGTGCCCCTGGTGGTCGCCGTTTCCTGCCATCCCGGCAGCTTCGCCCGGGATGCGCGGATCCTGGTGGACGGCGGATACCGGCTCCAGCGCGTGGTGCCGATCGACCAATTCCTCTGGTCGGCGCATATCGAGCTGGTCGCCTGGTTCCGGCGTTAACCCTGACTTCGCTGGACAGCGGCGAAGCGACACCCAATCTTGGTGGCATGCGGATCCTTGCTGCCCCCCTCGCCGCCCTCCTTTGGCTGGCCTCGCCGCCGGCGGCGGCCGAGCCGCTCATCGGCGGCGCCACGGCGCTTTCCGGCGACATGATCCTCATCGGCGGCAAGCGCTTGGCATTGGCCGGAATTATTGCTCCGGCCCGCGAGCAGAAATGCATCGCCGGCGCGCTTCCCTGGCTCTGCGGCACGGCCGCCGTGCAGCATCTCGTCGGGCTCCTCAAAGGGCGCATCCTCACCTGCGAGGATCACGGCAACGATTCGCGCGGACGGCCGTCGGTCCTCTGCAAGACCGGGGACGGCCGCGACATCAGCGAGCAGATGGTCCGCGCCGGCTGGGCGGTCGCCGGGCCGGAGGCGAGCGAGGCCTACAAGAACGCCGAAGTCGCCGCCCGCGGCACGCACCAGGGCATGTGGTCGCGCACGCCCCAATGAACCGGGCGATGCGCATCGAGACCGACAGCATGGGATCCATCGAGGTCCCTGCCGACCGCTACTGGGGCGCGCAGACCCAGCGCTCGCTGGAGAACTTCCGTATCGGTGGCGAGCGCATGCCCGAGCCGCTCATTCGCGCGCTTGGCCTGCAGAAGCAGGCGGCTGCCCTGGCCAACAAGGCGCTGGGAACGCTCGAGCCGAAGCTGGCCGATGCGATCGCGGCCGCCGCCGGCGAGGTCGCCGACGGCAAGCTCCTCGAGCACTTCCCGCTTGTCGTCTGGCAAACCGGCTCGGGCACGCAGACGAACATGAACGCGAACGAGGTGATCGCCAATCGCACGAACGAGCTCCTGGGCCGGACGCTCGGCAGCAAAGCGCCCGTGCATCCCAACGATCATGTCAATCTCGGGCAATCCTCGAATGACAGCTTTCCGACGGCGATGCATATCGCGGTTGCCGGCGAGACGGTGGCGCAGCTGTTGCCGGCGCTCAGGCATCTGCAGCAGGCACTCGCGGCCAAGAGCACGGAATTCGCCGACATCGTGAAGATCGGCCGGACCCATCTCCAGGATGCGACGCCGCTCACCCTCGGTCAGGAGCTCTCCGGGTATGCAGCGCAGGTCGCCGATGCGATCACCGGGATCGAAATGACGCTGCCCGAGCTCTATCGCCTGGCGCAGGGCGGGACGGCGGTCGGAACCGGCTTGAATGCGCCGATCGGCTTTGCCGAGCGCTTCGCCCAGGAGCTGGCGAGGCTGACCGGGCTGCCATACGTGCCGGCGCCGAATTTCTTTGCCGCCTTGGCGGGCCATGACGCGCTGGTGCGCCTATCGGGCGTGCTCAATGCCGCCGCCGCGGCGCTCATGAAGATCGCCAACGATATTCGGCTGCTCGCGTCGGGTCCGCGCTCGGGCCTGGCCGAGCTCAATTTGCCGGAGAACGAGCCCGGATCCTCGATCATGCCGGGCAAGGTCAACCCGACCCAGGCCGAAGCTCTGACCATGGTCGCGGTCCAGGCGATGGGCAACCACGTCGTCATCACCATCGCCGGCGCCAGCGGCCATCTCGAGCTCAACGTCTTCAAGCCGGTGATCGTCTACAACCTCCTGCAGTCGATCCGCCTCTTGGCCGATGCCAGCCGGAGCTTCGCCGACAAATGCGTCGTCGGCATCGAAGCCAATCGCCCGCGCATCGCCGAGCTGGTGGAGCGCTCGCTCATGCTGGTGACCGCCCTTGCTCCGCATATCGGCTACGACAAGGCGGCCGAGGTGGCGAAGCGAGCCCTTGGCGAGGGGCGCACGCTGCGCGAGGTGGCGGTCGCTCTTGGCTACGTCACGCCCGCGGACTTCGATCGCTGGGTCAAGCCCGAGGCGATGGTGAGACCCGGGCGTTGAGCCGCTCCCGGCTCCGCAAGCGCTCGGTGCTGATCGCCGGCCACAAGACCAGCGTCTCCCTGGAAGATGCCTTCTGGCAGGCCCTGAAGCGGCTCGCCCTGGCGCGCGAGCAATCGCTCAGCCAGTTGATCGCCGAAGTCGACCGCGGTCGGGAAGGCAATCTCTCGAGCACGCTCCGCGTACTCGTGCTGGAAAGCCTGGAGCGACGCTAGCCTCGTCACTCGGCCACGAGCGCGGCCAGGGCCTCGATCGAAGCGGCTTTAAGCGCGATCGTGGGCCCGCCTCGCGCACCCAGTGCCGCGACCGCGACGGTACCGGCAAGAGACGCCTCGCGGCCCTTGGCGCCGAGCACGGCATCGAGCGCCAGGCGCTCGACTGGACCGGCCAGGTGGCCGGTGGCGCGGATCGGCCCGAGCCGCTCCGGCGCCACAAGCTGGCCGACACCGCTCAAGCGCAGGAGCTGCCCCGGATCGCTCGTCGCCAGTTCGAAGCCGAGATCGGCCGCCGGGCCGGAGGCGGACGCGGTGAAGGTGCCGGTAACGACCAAGCTGGCACCAGCGAGATCGGCGATCCGCGCCTTCTGCACCGTCACCTCGCCGCCGCGCACCATGGCCTCGATGCTGAGGTCGCGCAGGCTGAGGCCGTCGAGCGTCAACAGGTCGGCGCCGAAATTGAGATTGGCATCGAATTTCGGCAACCGCGTCAGCCAGGCGAACGAGGCCGCGGTCACGTCGCTTTGATAGGCGTCGAGATTCAGCCGATCGAGTGCCACGCGCAGCCCGAAGGCGGGTGGATCTTCAAGGAGAAGCGTCAAGCCGCCGCGCAGCCGCGTGCTGTCGACGCGGAGATCGACGCCGCTCAGCTGCGCCTCATCCGGCGTCAGGCTGAGCCGCGCCGAGAGCGAGGCGCGGCGGAGCCGGGTCGGCGCCGCCCCGGAGACGTCGATACCGAGCCAATTCATCGCCAGGCGCAGATTGTCCGAGTTGAGGTCGAGATCGAGATCGAGGCGGGGCGCCTCGCCGCGCGCGATCAGGGTCCCGAAGGCCGACAGCTCCGAGCCGCCGGGCAATTGCGCCGTCAGGTGCCTGAGCACCGCCTCGCCATCGGTGAGCGCGGCGGCGAGCTGCACCTGGCGCATGAGGCCGCCGCGCCAGGGCATGCTGTCGACCTTGAGCTCGAGATTGGCGCCAAGCCCGCGCGGCAGCTGGAAGCGGCCGTTCCTGGCCATCCGGCGCCACCCATCGATGAGCGGCTCCAGCTCGAGATGGGTGATCCTGATCGACGCATCGAGGCTCGGCGCCGCGCCGAAGCTGGCCTTGAGGCTTCCGTCGATGTCCACACCGGCGAGCTCGGCTTGCAGCTGGGCGAGCTCGACCGTGTCGCCTAGGGTGTGCAAGGCCGCGTCCATGCTGAACGGTTTCGGCAAGAAGGCGAAGGCGCTCTCCTCGAAGCCGCCGAGACGCGCCAGCGTCCCAAGGAAGCGCTCCGGGTCGCTCGCGGCCAGCGCCAGACGGCCGGAAAGCGCCGGCGTACCCGTGCCGTCGGCGAGCGTCCCGGAGAAGCGCGCATTGCCGGCGGCGGTGGCGAGCCGGAGCGCCAACCCGGCCGCTCCGGCTTCGCCCGGCGCCAGCGTTCCCTTGAGTTCGGCGGCGCTATCGCCGACGGTCGCGGTGAAGACCAGCTCGAAGGATCCGAGCGGAGCATCTCTGACGACTGCGCCCGCCAGCTTTTCTGCGCGCGGGCGCCCGGTCTTGGCGGCGGCGAGGATCATCCCGCCCTCGACGGCGACCCGGGCGAGCCCCGCAGGCCAGTTTGGCGCCAGCCCGTGCGCGAGCCCGCCAACAGCCAGGCTCGGCTCGATCAAGGTCACGGAGGACATCTCGAAGCTGCCGCCGAGGAGCGCTGCCACCACCGGTTTGAGGCGCACCAGGCGGGCGGTGAGGAGAGGGTTCTCCTCGCTCGCTCCGATGGCGACGGCCGAGAACGAGATGACCGGCGCCGGCAAGAACTCGATGGTGACGCCGCCGGTGATGCGAACCGGCTGTCCCAGCCAATGGCTGCCCGCGTCGGCGAGCGCCGGGCGGAAGCGGTTCCAGTCCACGGCAAACGGCAGGACCAGCACGGTCGCGAGCGCCAGCGCCAGAGCGGCAATGCAGGCATAGAAAGAGGCGCGCATGAGCGCGGGCACTCAGCCGATGGGACTCAGGTGCATTGACCTAGGAGACCACGGACCGCCGTCCGCCAGCAACCGTTCCAACTCCCGATCGTCATGACCGGGGGCCTGGCTAAAGCGGAGGGCGAGGCGGCGGCGAAGCGAAGCCGCGGCTAGTTTGCCTCGCCGAGCTGAACGTGGATCTGGCGCACGAAGGCGCGGAAGCGGGCGAGGTCGGCGCCTTGCAGCCGCTCGCGGGCATTGATGCGCGCCGTCGTCGGGTTGACCCGCTGATTGTCGACGAGCAGCTCGAAATACAGGTGATCGCCGGTCGCCAAGCCGGAGTGGCCCACCTTGGCGATGGCCTGGCCTTGGCGGATGCGAGAGCCCTCGGTGATGCCGGGAGCGAAGGAATCCAGATGCGCGTAGGTCGTGGCATAGCGCTCGCCATGACCGATGCGGATGTAGAGCCCGTAATTGCCGCGCCAGCCCATATCCTCAATTACACCCTCGGCGGCGGCCAAGACCGGCGTGCCGCGCGGCGCGCGGTAGTCGACGCCGCGATGCATGCGCCGATCGCCCAAGACCGGATGCATCCGCATGCCGTAGCCGGAGCTGACCTTGCCGCCGGAGATGGGTGTGATGAAGTGCGTCTCGTTCAGGACCCGGCCCTCGCCATCGAGGAACTTCGGCTCGCCGTCCCGGGGCGCGTAGCGGTAGACTTGGTGCTGCTTGCCTTGCGTGGTGAGCGTCGCGTAGCGAAGCTGGATGCGATCGGCTTGACGCCGGCTGGCGACAGCCAGACGCTCGTAGATCACCTCGAAGCTCGTGCCGCGGGCGACCCGCTTGGGAAGCGTGGGGTCGTGATCGAAGCCTTGGATCACCTCGCCTGCGATCCGCGCCGGCACACCGGCCGAGATGAGCGAGCCTCGGAAGCTGGTGGCGATCTCGCCGGTGACGCGTTCAACCATCAGGCTTGGCTTGCCGTTGACCTGAGCCGCGCGGAACCCACCATCCCCGGCGCGCACCAGGGTCAAGGACAGCTCGGGCTGGACCTCGAGATGGACGGCCACCAGCTCCGGCGACTCCCCGGCCTCATTCAGGGTAAGGGTCACGACAGTGCCGACATTGAGCCGGCGCAGATCGACGAAATCCTGAGCGGCCTCGATCGCCCTGGTGGCGGCTTCGCGGTTGACCCCGGCGGCCAGCAACACCTTGAGCAAGGTGTCGCCTTGCCCGAGGGTCAGCTCCTGCACCACGGTGAGGCTGCCGCCCGAGCCGGCTGAAGGCGATTGATTGGCAGGCTGGGTATCGCGCGACAGCGACAGCACTTGCTCGAGCGGAGCCCAGTCGAAAAACCCGGCGGAAGCGGGAAGGTAGACGGCAGGGGCAATGGTCAGAAAGGCGGTACCGAGACAAAAGGATAGTATTTTAGGAAATTGCATCCCTTGCATCACTCCCCCCGCCGCCAATGCTGTCCCCAGATCTGCTTGTTTTGTACCGCGAGCTCGGCTTTGACGCCTTATCCCTGGATTTATTCCAAATGCTCGTTTTCTTCTGTTTGTTCCTTAACCACAAATCGGCCTGTGGTCAACCCGCGAAAACTTAAGGCGAATGCCGGACGCACGCCCAAACCGGCCCGGAATCCCAGGCGCGTCGGCTCCTTGCCAATGGCCGACCGGCGATTGCGCGAATAGCCCGGCGCTTCGTCTTCGGTCTAAGATCGCCGACAAGAAGAATTAGGGAGGCGTGTGGGCCGGGATGGCCGCTCAACTCGAAGTCGATCGGGTCAAGGTCAGCTACGGCCAGACGCCAGTCTTGAAGGGAGTCTCGCTCACCGTCGGCGCCGGGGAGTTCGTGGCGCTGCTGGGCTCCTCGGGTTGCGGCAAGACCACGCTGCTTCGCGCCATCTCCGGCTTCGTTGCCGTCGCCGCGGGTGCCATTCGCGTCGGTGGGCGCGAGATCACCCATCAGCCGCCCGACAAGCGCGAGATGGCGATGGTGTTCCAGTCCTACGCGCTCTGGCCGCATATGAGCGCCGCCCAGAACATCGGCTACGGCCTCAAGCTCCGCGGCTGGACCCGTGCCGATATCGCCAAGCGAGTCGAAGAGATGCTCGCCATGCTGAAGCTCGATGGCTTGGGCGAGCGGGCGGTGACCAAGCTTTCCGGCGGCCAACGCCAGCGCGTGGCCTTGGGACGGGCCCTCGCCGTCAGCCCGCAGATCCTGCTCTTGGACGAGCCCCTCTCCAATCTCGATGCCCGCATCCGCGAGGATGTGCGCCACGAGATCAAGGCCCTCCAGCAGTCTCTCGGCATCACCACCATCCATGTGACCCACGATCGCGAGGAGGCAATGGTGCTCGCCGACCGCATCGTCATCTTGGATGCGGGCACGATCGCCCAGGTGGGACCGCCCGAGGAGGTCTACAACCGCCCGGTATCGCCGTTCGTCGCGGCCTTCATGGGGGCGGCGAACGCCATCCGCCTGACCGCGGCGGCGGCCGACGACCATGTCGTCATCGCCGCCGGTCCGCACAACCGCGGGGCGCGCTTGGCGCAGGCGGAGGTTCCCCGCGCCCGGGAGCGGCTGGACGGGCCGGTGCTGGCGCATTTCCGCAGCGAAGCCGCCCGCCTGGTCGATCCCGACGCCGGCGGCGAGGACGAGCTGGTGCTCCGCGGCACCATCGACCAAGCCTCCTATCCCGGCGGCTTCTGGCGCTATGGCGTCAAAGTCGGCAGCTTGCGCTTTCTCGTCGACGATCCGAGGCGGCTAACCGTCGGCTCGCCCGTCGGCATCCAGCTTCCCGCGCCCGCACTCCACCTCTATAGAGAGGTGGGATCGCCATGAATCGGTAACAGGAGGCGGTTAGTTTCCAAGCCGCCCACGACAGAGGAGGAACCCAGATGCTGAGACGTACACTCCTGCAATCCGTCATCGCCGGCGGCGCCGCGTTGGTGCTCGCTCAAGGTGCCGAAGCCCAGCAGAAGACCACACTCAACGTGATGACGGCCGGCGACCAGAACATGGTCGATTACATCACCGACTATCTCGGGCCGATGTTCGAGAAGCAGAATCCCAATGTGAGCGTGCGCGCGGTCGGCACCGGGCCTGGCGATGCCGGCTCGCAGAAGATCTGGGAGCGCCTGGATGCGCAGAAGAAGGCCGGCACCGCCACCTGGGACGTCGACGTCGCCGTCGTGCATCAGGCGATGGCCGGCCAGATGGTCAAGGAAGGGCTCTTGGACGCCTATCGCGACAAGATCTCGACCGGCAAGCTGGTGACCCGCGACACGGCGAAGAACTCGCTCGGCGCCAATGTCGATGGCTTCGTCATACCGATGTTCCATAGCCAGACGGCGATCGCCTATAACCCGGCCATGGTGGCGAGCCCGCCGAAGTCGCTGACCGAGCTCGTGTCCTGGACCCAGGCCAATCCGAAGAAGTTCGGCTACAACGGCATCAAGGGCGGCATGTCCGGTGTGGCCTTCGTCTTCGGCTGGGTCTACGCGAACGCGCCGAATGCAAAGCAGCTGATGGAAGGCCCCTACGACCCGGGGACCAAGGTCAGCATCGATGCGTCGCTGACCAAGCTCAAGGACTTCAACAAGAACGTGGTCATCACCCCGGGCAATGCCGGCACCCTCGACATGCTGAACCGCGGCGAGATCTCCATGGGTGCCGTGTGGGTCGACATGTTCTACACCTGGCAGGCGGAGGGAAGGCTGCCGCCGACCATGCGCCTCCAGCTGATCTCTCCCGGCATGCCCGGCCAGCCCATGTATTACGTGGTGCCGACCAAGGCCGCCAACAGCGAGGTAGCGCGCAAGTTCGTCGAGCTCGCCACCAGCCCGGCGGTGCAGGCCGAAGGCATCGTCAAGCGCTTCAACTGGTATCCCGGCATCGATGCCCAGAACCTCGAGAGCAAGCTCGACAAGGCGGTGTGGGACAAGCTGTTCAAGGACATCACCCCGCAGGAGCTGGCGCAGAAGGGCCAGCCCATGCCGATCGGCCCGTACTTCAAAGAGATCCAGGAGGAATACGAGCGCATCGTGCAGAACTGATCGCTCGCACGTTCTGAAACGCCGATTGCCCCCACCCCCGCCCTCCCCCGCGCAAGCGCGCGAGGGAGGGAGCTAGAGGCCTCCTGCGTACCCCCTCCCTCGCCGCAAGGCGGGGGAGGGTTGGGGTGGGGGCACTCGGCCTCGGTTGCAGCATGACCCCCACCCGCCTGCTCTCGCTGGCCCTCGTTACCCCGGCACTGGCGGTCGTGCTGGTGCTGTTCGTCTATCCCCTGGGCTTCTCGCTGGCGAGCGCGTTCGAGCCGCCCGGCGGCGGCTTCGGGTTCGCCAACTTCATCAAGGCCTTCGAGCTCTACGACAAGGACATCCTGTTCACGCCGGTGCTGATCGCGCTGTCGACTGCGATCATCGCCTTGGTCTCGGTCGCCATCGGCGGCTATCTGACCCTGGGCGGCAATCCGGTAGCGGTGGCGGTGCTGGCCTGGCTTTACCGCTGGCCCCTCTTCGTGCCCTTCATCGTGGCGGCGCAATGCATGCGCACCTTCCTTGCCAAGAACGGGCTCATGAACAACGGCTTGGTTTCCATGGGCCTCCTCGACACCGAGCAGACGGTGGGATTCCTCGATTGGCGCGGCATCGTCGCCACCTTCGTATGGAAGCAGACGCCCTTCGTCGCCCTCATGGTCGCCGGCGCCATGGCCTCGCTCGACCGTTCGACCATCGATGCCGCGCGCAATCTCGGCGCCTCGCGCCTGCGCATCCTCATCGAGATCCTGGTGCCGCAGATCCGCGGCACCTTGATGGTCGGCCTCATCCTCTCCTTCGTCACTATGATGTCGGTGCTCTCGGTGCCGCTGATGCTGTCGGGGGCGGCGCCGAACCTGCTCACCGTCGACATGGCCTACCGCATCAACGCTCAAGGCGACTACGGTGTCGCCAACGCGCTGGGCTTCATCTCCTATCTCATGACCGGCATCGTCGGCTGGATCTATCTCCGCCGTAGCCTGGAAGAGCGCACGCGATGAGCGCCGGGGTCCTGCGCTGGCTGCCGCGGACGATCGTGCTGGTGCTGGTCGCCATCATCATCTTCGGGCCCCTCGCCAATCTCGTGCTGTGGTCCTTGGCGGAGGCTTGGTATTTCCCGAACAAGCTGCCCTCCGAATGGGGCTTCCGCTGGTGGGAACGGGTGTTCCGTCCCCAGGGGCGCGCCATGGAGTCGCTCGAGGTCTCGATCGCGATCGCGCTTCTGACCGTGGCGACTTGCCTCGCCATCGCGGTGCCGGCGGGCCTGGCGCTCGCCCGCGGCCGGCTGCCCTGGCGGCCCCTGGTGATGCTGGCCTTTCTCCTGCCCCAGGCCTTCCCGAGCTTGCCGATCTACATCAACATCGCCCGCATCTTCTACAGCTTCGGCTTGAACGGCACGGTCGCCGGCGTCGTGCTGGTGCACACCGTGCACGGCCTCGTTTATGCCGTGTGGATCACCACCGCGGCCTTTGCCACCGTCGAGCCGGAGCTGGAGCAGGCGGCGCGCAACATCGGCGCCTCGGCCCTGCGCACCTTCTTCACCGTGACCTTGCCGCTGGCGGCCCCCGGCATCGTCGCCAGCGCCATCTTCGTGTTCCTGGAATCGCTGGACGAGTTCACCGGCTCCTTCTTCGTCGGCGCGCCGGAGGTGACCACGCTGCCGCTCCTCTTGTTCTCCGCCAGCATGGCCGGCAACTACCAGATCTCCTCGATCACCGCGCTCGTGCTCCTGGTGCCTTCGATCGGCTTCATGCTGGTGGTCGAGCGCTTCCTCAAGGCCGACGTGCTGGCCAAGGTCGGGACTTAGCCGGCGAGCGGCTACCGGAGCCCGCGATGGCTCCTATTCGCGGCGGTTCCTATCGAGAGGCGGTCCTGGCTTCCTTGATCACGCGGCTTGCACTTCCGCCGCGATCTCCGCGCCGCGCTCGATCTGCGTCACGGCCAGGTCATACTGCGTCTGCAGGTTCATGAAGAACTGCGGTGACGGGCCCAGCAGCCGATGCAGCCGGAGCGCGGTGTCCGCCGTGATCGCCCGCTCGCCGGCGAGGATGCGGGAAAGCCGGCTCTGGGGAATGCGCATGAGCATGGCCGCCCGCGTGGCGCTGAGCCTGCGTGCCTTCAGCTCCTCTGCGATCGTCTCTCCGGGCCTGACGGGAGGTAGGATTCCCGAGGCCGGCATCGCCAAGTCCGCGGTCTTGTCAGTGTGGGTCATGAATGTGCACCTCATAGGCATCGCGTTCACGGAACTCGAACAAGAGCCGCCACGGTCCATTGATGTCGATCGACCAGAACCTCTTGAGCTTTCCCTTCAGCTTATGCAGGCCGACCGAATTCAGCTTTGCGAGATCATCGAACGAAGTCGCGGCATTCAGCTGAGCCAGCCGGCGGCGGGCGAGCCCTTCGTCCATGCCGGAGAACTTGCTTCTTCCGCCGAGCGCAAACCTTCTCGAGCTTGAATCCCGGAAGGTTCGAATCATGCCCAGAAGGTAATGCCTGGGGGGCATTGCGTCAAGATTGCCGCCCGAGGATGCCAGAGCTGAACTTGACGTCGTGCAAACTCAGAAGGTTATTCGCGAAGAGCGTGGGGCCAGCGCCCGCCCCTAGACCGCGAGCGCCATGCCGCCGGTGGCCGGGTCGGCGGCGCCGGTGACCCGGCCGTTCTCGATCATGACCGCGTGCACGCGGGCCGCGATGAAGCTCTGCACGCTGTGGATGGTCTGGTAGCCCATCCGGCCCAAGGCCGCGCAGACCGTGCGTGGGATGCGGGCGCTCACATCGATGGCGTTGCCGGTGGCCGAGAAGTGCGGCGCGCTCACCGCTTCCACGATCGGCATGCCGAAGTCGATGGCATTCAGGATCACCTGCAGGATGCCCAAGGGGATGCTGGAGCCGCCGGGGGCACCCAGCACGATGTAGGGCTCGTTCCCCTTGAAGACGATGGCGGGCGCCATCGAGCTCATCCGCTGCTTGCCCGGCGCGAGCGACTGCGGGTGGCCGGGTCTGGGATCGAACATCGCCATGGCGCCGTTGTACATGAAGCCGAGGCCCTCGGTGATGACGCCGGACTGCATGCCCAAGGAATGGGTGAGCGTGACGGCATTGCCCTCGGCATCGAGCGCGGAGATGTGCGTGGTATCCGCCGCCTCCTTCGCCTCTGCGCGCGCGATATGGGCGCGCTCGCCCTTGGCGATCGCTTCGGCCTCGACCGCCGCCGCCGCGCGATCGATGATGCGCTCGACCGGCACCTGGATGAAGGCGGGATCGCCGATCAAGCGGTCCTTGACCACGCCGGCGCGCTTCATCACCTCGGCCACCACCTGGATGTATTCAGGGGTGTTGTGGCCGAGCCCTTTCAGATCGAAGCGCTCGAGCGTGTGCAGCATCTTCAAGAGCATCGGTCCGGAGCTCGCCGGCTGGGTCACGCTCACCCGGTGGCCGCGATATTCGCCCCAGATCGGCTCGCCGCGATCGACCATATAGGTCTCGAGGTCGCGCCGGGCCACACGGCCGCCATGGCGCTCCATGTCGGCGGCGATCTGCTCGGCGAGGACGCCCTTGTAGAAGCTGTCGGCACCTTCGGCGGCGATGCGCCTCAGCGTCCTGCCATAGTCCGGGTTCTTCACCACGGTTCCAATGGGATGCGGCGCGCCCGAGCTGGCGAAGAAGAGCGACGCACAGGCAGGGGTGAAGCGGAGCCGCTCCATGACCTCGACCCGACCCATGCCTTCGAGCGTGGTCCAGTAGGTGTGGACCGCCGGCGTCACTCGGTAGCCCTCCTCCGCCAGCCGGATCGCCGGCTGGATCACTTGCGCCCAAGGCAAGCGCCCGTGGCGGCCGTGCAAATCCTGGAAGCCCTTGAGCGAGCCCGGCACGGCGATCGACTGATAGCCGAGATCGTTGACCCTGCCCTTGAGCACGAAACCGAAGCCGTCGCGGGTCTCGTATTCGAAGAGATCGGCCCACATGTCGGGCCGGACCGAGAGCGGCGCCTTGGAGAGGAAGTTCACCACCTCATGCGTCTTTTTCTTCGGCAGATAGAGCTGCGCCACTCCGAAGCCGGCGATGCCGCACATCATCTGGTCGACGACGCATTGGGCAAAGGCGCAGCCGATGACGGCATCGACCGCATTGCCGCCGGCCTGATAAAGCAGCGCGCCGGCTTCGACCGCGTCGGGCTGCGGGGCGACGATCATGCCCCGCGCGAGGCCGCTCATATCTGCACCACCTTGCCGGGGTTCATCAGATTCATGGGATCGAGCGCCTGCTTGATGAGACGCATGACGCTGACCGCCTCGCCATGCTCGGCCTGCAGGAAGCTGAGCTTGCCGTAGCCCACACCGTGCTCGCCGGTGCAGGTGCCGCCCATGGCGAGCGCTCTCAGCACCATGCGGTCGTTGTGCTTCTCGGCGCGCCCCATCTCCTCCTTGTCGGCGGGATCGATCACATAGACCAGATGGAAATTGCCGTCGCCGACATGGCCCACCAGCGGCGCGTAGAGGCCGGACTCCTCCAGATCCTTCTTGGTCTCGGAGATGCATTCGGCGAGCCTGGAGATCGGCACGCAGACATCGGTCGGCCAGCCCTTGGCGCCGGGGCGCTGGGCGAGTGCGGCATAATAGGCGTTGTGCCGCGCCTCCCAGAGCTTGGTGCGTTCCTCCGCCTTGGAGGTCCAGCGGAAGTCGGTGCCGCCATGCTCGGAGGAGATCGCCTGCACCATCTCCGCCTGCTCGACCACGCCCGCTTTGGTGCCGTGGAATTCGAAGAACAAGGTGGGTGCCACCTGATAGTCGAGCTTGGAGTAGTTGACGCAGGCCTGCATCTGCTTCTCATCCAGGAGCTCGATGCGCGCCACCGGCACGCCCGATTGGATGGTCTCGATCACCGTCTGAACGGCCTCTTCGATGGTGGGATAGGCGCAGACCGCAGAGGAGATCGCCTCGGGAATGCCGTAGAGCCTGAGCGTCACTTCGGTGATGACGCCAAGCGTGCCCTCGGAGCCGACCATGAGCCGGGTGAGGTCGTAGCCGGCCGCGGATTTCCGCGAGCGCCTGGAGGTGCGGATGACGCGGCCATCGGCCAAGACGACGGTCAGGCTCAGCACGTTCTCGCGCATGGTGCCGTAGCGGACCGCGTTGGTGCCCGACGCCCGAGTGGCCGCCATGCCGCCCAACGAAGCATCGGCGCCGGGATCGATGGGAAAAAACAGGCCGGTGTCGCGAAGGTATTCATTGAGCTGCTTGCGCGTGACTCCCGCCTGCACGGTCACGTCGAGATCGGCGGCGTTCACCTCCAGCACCTTGTTCATCTGCGAGAGATCGATCGAAACCCCGCCATGGAGTGCCGCCACGCCGCCCTCGAGCGAGGTGCCGGTGCCGAAGGGGATCATCGGGACCCTGTCGCGCGCGCAGAGACGGACGATCTCGGCCACCTCCTCGGTCGTGTGGGCGAAGGCGACCGCGTCCGGCGCCATCACTGGGTGATAGCTCTCATCCTTGCCGTGCTGGTCGCGCACCGCCGGGCTGGTGGAGAGACGGTCGCCGAGCAATTGGCGCAAGGCCTCGATCGCCCGGCTCTTCGGCTGGGGTTGTGCGGTCATGAGCGAGACTCCTCGAATCCGTGCGCAAAGCTAGCAGGTTGCGGCTGTCTTCGCATGGCCGGCGTAGTTCAAAATTGTCATGGCCGGGCTTGACCCGGCCATCCACGTGGCTCGGTCTTACGGATGGAGGACGTGGATGCCCGGGTCAAGCCCACGGCTGTCCGGTTTAGTTTTTGTAGACAGGGCGCATGACGTTGATTCATCTGCGTCTGGAACGTCTGGCAACGTTTCTGGACACGGAAGGGACCAACGTCATGCGCCACCAGAATAGCGTATTTCACAGCGTTCATA